>NZ_JAZGQL010000016.1:0-267941 GCF_036421995.1 Plantactinospora veratri | reverse complement strand
TCAGAGACGAAGAGAGGGCATATCCATCGATGAGATATGCCCTCTGACCTCGGTCGGGACGGCCGGATTCGAACCGACGACCCCTTGACCCCCAGCGGGGTGGCGCGGAGCCGCCCCTTCAGCGGCAGGGCGACATTCACGCCGCCGGCTTGCGGAGCACGTATCCCACCCCGCGTAGCGTGTGGATCAGCCGGGGCTGGGTGGTGTCGATCTTGCGCCGCAGGTAGGAGATGTAGGACTCCACGATGTTGTCGTCGCCCCGGAAGTCGTAGTTCCAGACGTGGTCCAGGATCTGCGCCTTGGACAGCACCCGGTTGGCGTTGAGCATCAGGTAGCGCAGCAGCTTGAACTCGGTCGGCGAGAGCTGCACCCGCTTGCCGGCCCGGTGCACCTCGTGGGTCTCCTCGTCCAGTTCCAGGTCGGCGAAGGTGAGCCGGGACGGCGCGTGCTCGCCGGTGGCCGTACGCCGCAGCACCGCCCGGATCCGCGCGGTCAGCTCCTCCAGGCTGAACGGCTTGGTGACGTAGTCGTCGCCGCCCAGGGTCAGCCCGCGGATCTTGTCGTCGGTCGCGTCCCGGGCGGTGAGGAAGACCACCGGGGTACGGGTGCCACCCTCGCGGAGCAGCCGGATCACCTCGAACCCGTCGAGATCGGGCAGCATGACGTCGAGCACGACCAGGTCGGGTCGCCGCTCCTTCGCCGCGCTGACCGCCGCGCTCCCACTGGTGGCGGTGGCCACGTCGAAGCCGGCGAATCGCAGACTGGCGGAGAGCAGCTCGAGAATATTCGGGTCGTCCTCGACGACCAGTAGCCGGGCCTCGCTCTGCGTTGTCGCTGCCATCTCGCCATCATCCGCGTCTCCCCTGCGGCTCGGCTGAGCAACTCCTGAAAAGTTTCTGAGAGCCCCCGGCCGCGTTCCAGCCGGGTCGGCGCGGTGATCGTCGGCTACCCGGGAGCGGCCGGGGACGCCGCCGCTTCAGCGGCCCCGGAAAGCATTGGCGGCCGCCGGGATCAGCTGGCGGTCCCCGGGATCAGCGGAGCAGCCGGCGCAGGCCGTCCAGCGCACCGTGCAGCAGCCGGGCCGCCGTACCCAGCTGGGCCTCGGTGAACCGGCCACTGCGGGCCAGCGCCCGTACCTCGGTGACGAAGAGCAGCAACTGCCGGTCGAACTCGGCGGCCGGATCGTCCCCCTGCGCCGCCGACCAGCCCTGCTCCGCCCGCTCACCGGCGCGCGGCCCGGCCGACCAGCCGGCGTCGCCCGCGCCGGAACCCGCCGCCGCGCCGGGATGTCCCGTACCCGGGTACGCCGGGCCGGGCGGGGACCTCCGGTCACCTCGGCGGGACTCCCGGGCGGCGGCCCGCAGCTCCTGCTTCAGGTCACGCACCGAGCCGCGTACCTCGGAGCGGATCTCGCCGGCCAGTTTCGCCAGGTCGGAGACGGAGGCGCGGATCTCCGACTCCAGGCTCGCCACCTCGTCGGCCCGCTGCCGCAGCTCGGCCCGGCCCGCCTCGGTGATCCGGTAGACCTTCCGGCCGCCGACGGCGTCGTGCGTGACCAGTCCCTCCGCCTCCAGCCGGGCCAGGCGGGGATAGATCGTGCCGGCGCTCGGCGCGTACAGGCCGAGGAAGCGCTCCTCCAGCAGCCGGATGAGTTCGTAGCCGTGTTTCGGGCCGTCGTCCAGGAGCTTGAGCAGATAGAGCCGGAGCCGGCCGTGGCCGAACACCGTCGTCATCTCGTCCTCACTCCGCAGACCGCCGGGCCAGCAGCACGATGCTTCCGGACATGGTGGTCGCGCGGAGACTACCTCCCCCGGCGCCGAGGGTTCCCCGGCGGTCGCTCGACCAGCTCGGCGCGGGGCCCGCCGCGAGCTGCGGAAAGTCCGTGGTGATCTGGCCCGAGGTGGTGTGCAGGTGCACGTCGAGGTCGCTCTCCTCGGGCACCCGGACGGTCACGCTGCCCGAGGTCGCACCGAGCTGGATCTCGCTCCCGCCGGGGTCGCCGAGGTCGCAGGTGATCGCCCCGGAGAGCGTACTGGCCCGGACCCGCTCGGCGGTCCCGTCGGCCAGGATCAGCTCGCCGGAGACCGTCTCCATGGTCAGGTCGCCGGAGACGCCGAGCGCCTCCACCGGCCCGGAGACCAGCCGCGCCTTCGTCCGGCCGGCGAGCCCCATCAGGGTCACCTGGCCGGCGGTCACCTCCACCTTGGTCGCCTCGGCCAGCCCGGACACCACCACCGCACCCTCGTGCAGCCGCAGGTCCACCCGCACCCGGGCCGGTACCCCGATCGAGATCTCGGGTCCGCCGCCCAGCCCGAACCAGCGCAGCAGCAGCGTCCACCCCCCGAACGTCCGGTGCCGGACGGACAACCTGCCGTCGTGGTGCTCGACGACCAGCGGGCGCCGGTCGGTCCGGGTGACCTCGATCCGGGCCGGGCCGTCGGTGCCGACCACGTTGACCCGGCCGGAGTTGAGCCGGACGACGAGCTGGTCGACCGGCTCGGTGAGGGTCAGCCGACGCGGCCCGTCCACGGTCCAGCTCGGCATGGCGACTCCCTGGTTGCTGGGCCGGTCCGGCCGGTGGGCGCGCGGCACGAACGGCGGGCGTGCGTGCTGCCACGATAACGCGATACATCGCGTTTCCGGAACGCCCCTCCGGCCGGCCGGCGATGCCGTCAGGCAGCCAGCTCCAGCGATGCCCCGCCGGCCGGATCCCGCGCCGGGGCGGCTGCACCGGCCGCCCGTACCGCCGCCTCGGCGGCCGTGGCGAGCCGGCGGCGGTCCGCCGGACGGTCGCGGCGGGGCTGGTCGACCACGGTCAGGGTCACCACCAGACCGCGCAGCGCCAGCACCCGGCGTACCGAGGTGTAGAGGCTCTCCTCGGCCAGGAAGGCCGCCGCCGCGGTGTCGACGGCCCGGACCGCACCCGTCGCCGGATCGCTGAACTCGGTGCGGTAACCGAGGTGTACCGGCACCACCGGGGCCGCCGCGTCCACGGCGGCCTGGAACGTCGCCGGACGGAACCGGACCGCCCAGGCACAGTCGCCGCCCGCCCGGGGCAGGCCGCACCAGGTCGTACCCTCCGGGAAGACCGCCACCACCCCGTCGGCCCGGAGCACCTCCGCCACCTCGGCCACGGTCCGGGGCAGGGTGCGCGGCCGGGTCCGGTCGATGAAGATGGTGCCGCCGAGCGCCGCCAACGGCCCGATCAGCGGCCAGTTCCGCACCTCGTGCTTGGCCAGCAGCCGGGCCGGCGTCACCGCGAGGACCGCGACGACGTCCAGCCAGGAGACGTGGTTGGCCACCAGCAGGGCCCGCCGCAGCGGCGGCCGGCCCCGCACGTCGAGCCGGATCCCGGCGGCCCGCAACACGCCACGTGCCCACGCCCGCGCGGCGACCTGGCGGCCGGAGCGGGAGAGCACCGGCAGTAGCGCCAGCAGCAGCCCGCCGAAGAGCAGGGCGCCGGCCAGCGCCACCAGCCGACCCAGTTGGCGTGCCCCGGAGACCCTCGGCGTCCGGCCCGGCTCCGGCAGGCAGGCCGGTCCGCAACTTGAGTGCGGCCGCCAGAGCGACCCCGGTCCCGACCGGGCCGGGACGGTGCGGGTCCGGGTCTTCACCGGTCCGGACCGAGGAAGTGCCGGCGGTACCGGTCGGGCATCCGGTCCATGGAGAGCAGCACGTAGAAGTCCGCCACGTCGAAGTCCGGGTCGTACGCCGGTTCTCCGCAGACCCAGGCACCCAGCCGCAGATAGCCGCGGAGCAGCGGCGGCATCGCCACCCGGCCACCGGCGGCGGCCGTCGCCCCGGCCCGGCGATCCAGGTCGCCACCGGGCGCCGGTACCGGCGGCTGTGCGGCCGCCAGCGCGGCCGTGCCGACCGGTTCGGCCAGCCAGGGCCGGTGTGGCCGGACCCGCATCGGCGGCGGGGCGAGGTGCCGGCGCCGTACCTCCGACCAGACCCCGGCGGCCGTCGCCCCGGCGTCGTCCAGCGGGACCGAGGTGCAGCCGGCGAGCCAGCGCAGGCCGCGCAGGTGCAGATAGCGGGCGATACCGGCCCACATCAGGTTGATCACGGCGCCGCTCCGGTGCGCCGGGTCGACGCAGGACCGGCCGATCTCGACCACCTCGTCGCGGAGCGGCGCGAGCGGGGAAAGATCGAACTCACCCTCGGCGTACCGTCGGCCGGCCCGGGCGGCGCGGTCCGGTGGCAACATCCGGTAGGTGCCGACCACCGCCCCCGACTCGTCCTCCCGGACGATGAGGTGCTCGCAGTACGGGTCGAACTCGTCGACGTCGAGTCCGGCCACCGGTGAGTGGAGGTTGGCGCCGAACTCTTCGACGAAGACGGCGTGCCGCAGGCGCTGTGCGGCGGCTACCTGCGATGCGCCCTCGGCGATCAGCAGGGTGTATCCGCTGGTCCCGGTCTGTGCCGGGGCGGTGAGCAGAACGGCCATGCTTCCTGTGTAGGCCCCCGGGCTGCCCTGGACGTGTCGACCGACGGCCGAGGGTGTGTCGATCCGGTGAACGGGATGTGGTATGGCCCCGGCCGTCTCGCGCGCCGCCCCCCGGCGCCTAGTCCGAGCTGGTAAATTTCGCCCCTCCTCCCCAGATGCCGCGCGGCTCGTGCTGTAGGAGGACGGGCTCCTGCCCAGGTATGACGACCGGTTACGCAATCATCCCGATTGACCGCGCGGCGCACAATGTCGACGCTGGGTGACGGCGCGGCCGGGTACGGCGGCGCTCACGGAGGGGAGAGAGATGTCCGACGGGCGACAGAGCCCAACGGCCGGAGGTGGCCAGATAGTGGTCTCCGGTCTCACGAAGGTCTATCGCAATGTCCGGGCGGTCGATGATTTGTCGTTCACCGTCGAGCCCGGCCGGGTGACCGGCTTCCTCGGGCCGAACGGTGCCGGCAAGACGACGACGCTGCGGATGCTGCTCAACCTTGTCACGCCGACGGCGGGCACCGCGACGATCGGCGGCACGCGCTACGCCGACCTGTCGGAGCCGATCCGGCACGTCGGCGCGGTGCTGGAGGCGTCCAGCGCGCACAAGGGCCGTACCGGGGTCAACCACCTGCGGGTGACCTGCGCGGCTGCCGGGCTGCCGAAGCAGCGGGCCGACGAGGCGCTGGAGCTGGTGGGGCTCACCCCGGCCGCCAAGCGGAAGTTCAAGGGCTACTCGCTCGGCATGAAGCAGCGGCTCGGCATCGCCGCCGCGATGCTCGGCGACCCCCGGGTGCTGATCCTCGACGAGCCGGCCAACGGGCTCGACCCGGAGGGCATCCGGTGGATGCGCGGCTTCCTCAAGGCGCTCGCCGCCGAGGGGCGTACGGTGCTGGTCTCCAGCCACCTGCTCTCCGAGATGCAGCTGCTCGCCGACGACGTGGTGATCATCGCGGCCGGCAAGCTAGTCCGGCAGGGCCGGGTCGACGAGGTGGTCGGCTCGATGGCGCAGACCGGCAGGGTCCGGGTCCGGACCCCACAGAGTGACGAGCTGACCGCGGCGCTGACCGGGAACGGCGCCCGGGTGACCCGGGGCGAGGACGGGGTGCTGCTGGTCGACGGGACGGACGCCCCGGCGGTGGGCCGGGCCGCGCTGGCGGCAAAGGTCGAACTGCACGAGCTGACCACGGAGCGACCCGACCTCGAAGGGGTCTTCCTGGAGCTGACGGCCGGAAAGGCGGGGATCCGATGAACCTGGTCCGGTCCGAGCTGCTGAAGATCCGCACGACGAACACCTGGTGGATCTTCGGACTCATCACGCTGCCCCTCTGGGGCCTGACCCTGATGATCAACTACTTCCAGTCGCAGGCGCTGCTCGACCCGGCCAGCGTCGGCGTACCGGAGGCCGACGCGCAGAACGCGCAGTTCCAGGCGGCCGGTGAGCACGTCAACGTGGCGGCGAACCTCTACACCAACGGCCAGTTCTTCGGCGTGCTGATCGTGATGCTGCTCGGCGTGATGGTGGTGACGAACGAGTTCTTCCACCAGACCGCCACGACCACCTTCCTGACCACGCCGCACCGTACCGCCGTGGTGGTGGCGAAGCTGGTCGCCGCCGGCATCCTCGGGTTGATCTTCTGGGTGGTCACCACCGGGCTCAACCTGATCTTCACTCCGCTGATCCTGAACAGCCTGGACGTGGCGAGCCAGCTCGGCGAGGGCGCGATCTGGCAGGCGATCGGCCTGAACGGGCTGGCGTACCTGCTCTGGGCCGTCTTCGGGATCGGGTTCGGGGTGCTGATCCGCAGCCAGATCGGTGCCACCGTCACCGCGCTGCTGGTCTACCTCGCCGGCTACATCGGGGCGATCATCGTGCTGTCGATCCTGGCCGACCGGTTCGGCGACTGGATCAACAACCTTCAGTTGATCGTCCCGTCGCTCGCCTCCCAGCTGATGGCGACCGGCACCGACCTGCCGGGCAGCCCGCCCCGATGGGCCGGCGCGGCGGTCATGATCGCGTACGCCGTGGTGACCGGCACGATCGGCACCTTGATCATGCGCAAGCGGGACGTCTCCTGACCCTTGCGGCAGGGTCGTCGGGTCGTCGGAGCCCGGCCGGGGTCAGTACCCCGGCCGGGCTTCGCCGTTACTCCAAGGGCCGACAACTCGCAAAACCTGTGAAACGCGACACGGGCCCGATGCGACAATGCTGTCGGTTACCGCACGGCGTAGCCTTGGACCCGTCTTTCGACGCAGCCCCCCGGACCGGTGGGCAGGAGACCGCGTGACACCAACCCGCGTGAAAGAGGCGATTACCGGCCGTGTCGACCCAGCAGACTTCGCAGGAAAATCCACTGGCGGGGTTCGGCCCCAATGAGTGGATCGTCGAGGAAATGTACCAGCGCTACCTCGCCGACCCCGCCAGCGTCGATCCAGCCTGGCACGACTTCTTCGCCGACTACCGACCCGCCGCCGGGCAGTCCGGCCCGGACGGCGGCGGCGCCGGTGACGCCAAGGTGACCGGCGCCAAGGGTGGCTCCGGGACAGCCGTCGAACAGCCTCCCGCCACCGCACGCACCTCCGCCAGGACCGAGGCCGCGCCGGCCACCCCGGCCAGCAGCCCGGCACCGGCCAAGCGCGCCACCCCGGCGCCGGACGGCAAGGCCGCCGCCGCACCGAAGCCGGCCGCGAGCGCACCGAAGCCGGCCGCGAGCGCACCGAAGGCCGCCGCGCCGAGCAGCGCGGGTAAGGGCAGCACGCCGAGTACCGCCGGCAAGGGCGCCGCGACCAAGCCCTCCGGCGCCCAGACCACCCCGCTGCGCGGCGTGGCCGCCCGGATCGTGCAGAACATGGACGCCTCGCTCTCGGTGCCGACCGCGACCAGCGTCCGCGCGGTCCCGGCCAAGCTGCTGGTCGACAACCGCATCGTGATCAACAACCATCTCGCCCGGGGCCGGGGCGGCAAGGTCAGCTTCACCCACCTGATCGGATGGGCGCTGATCAAGGCGCTCGCCGAGCACCCGGAGATGAACAACTCCTTCACCGAGGTCGACGGCAAGCCGGCGCTGGTCAAGCCGGAGCACGTCAACCTGGGCATCGCGATCGACCTGGCCAAGCCGGACGGCTCACGCACCCTGGTGGTGCCGTCGATCAAGGCCGGCGAGCAGATGGACTTCCGGCAGTTCTGGCAGGCGTACGAGGAGATCGTCCGGCGGGCCCGGCGCAACGAGCTGACCATGGAGGACCACGGCGGTACGACGATCTCGCTGACCAACCCGGGCGGGATCGGCACCGTGCACTCCCAGCCGAGGCTGATGGCCGGCCAGGGCACCATCATCGGGGTCGGCGCGATGGAGTACCCGGCGCCGTACCAGGGGATGTCCGAGGAGACCCTCGCCGAGCTGGCGGTCAGCAAGATCATCACGCTGACCAGCACGTACGACCACCGGATCATCCAGGGCGCCCAGTCCGGCGAGTTCCTCAAGACCATCCACGAGCTGGTCCTCGGCGAGCACGGCTTCTACGACGAGATCTTCACCTCGCTGCGCATCCCCTACGAGCCGGTGCGCTGGATGCGGGACGTGGCGGTCAGCTCCGAGGGACAGATCGACAAGACCGCCCGGGTGATCGAGATCATCCACGCCTACCGGGTCCGTGGACACCTGATGGCGGACACCGATCCGCTGGAGTTCAAGATCCGCAAGCACCCGGACCTCGACGTACTCCAGCACGGCCTGACGCTGTGGGACCTGGACCGCACCTTCCCGGTCGGCGGCTTCGCCGGCAAGCAGAAGATGAAGCTGCGCGAGGTCCTCGGGGTGCTCCGGGACTCGTACTGCCGCCGGGTCGGCGTGGAGTACATGCACATCCAGGACCCGGAGGAGCGGCGCTGGATCCAGGAGCGGATAGAGCGCAAGTACACCAAGCCGGCGCCGGACGAGCAGAAGCACGTGCTGAACCGGCTCAACGCGGCCGAGGCGTTCGAGACCTTCCTCCAGACCAAGTACGTCGGCCAGAAGCGCTTCTCGCTGGAGGGCGGCGAGTCGCTGATCCCGCTGCTCGGCGAGGTGCTGGAGTCGGCCGCCGAGAACGACCTCGACGAGGTCGTGATCGGGATGGCCCACCGGGGCCGGCTGAACGTGCTGGCCAACATCGTCGGCAAGCCGTACGAGAAGATCTTCTCGGAGTTCGAGGGGCACCTCGACCCGCGCTCGACGCAGGGCTCCGGCGACGTGAAATACCACCTGGGCCAGGCCGGCAAGTTCACCACGCCGGACGGCGAGCACTCGATCAAGGTGTCGGTGACCGCCAACCCGTCGCACCTGGAGGCGGTCGACCCGGTGCTGGAGGGGATCGTCCGGGCCAAGCAGGACCGGATAGACCTCAAGCTGGAGGGCTACACCGTGCTGCCGGTGGCGGTGCACGGCGACGCCGCCTTCGCCGGTCAGGGCGTGGTCGCCGAGACGCTCAACCTGTCGCAGCTGCGCGGCTACCGCACCGGCGGCACCGTGCACGTGGTGGTGAACAACCAGGTCGGCTTCACCACCGCCCCGGAATACTCGCGCTCCAGCCTCTACAGCACCGACGTGGCCCGGATGATCCAGGCGCCGATCTTCCACGTCAACGGCGACGACCCGGAAGCCGTGGTCCGGGTGGCCCGGCTCGCTTTCGAATACCGGCAGGCGTTCAACAAGGACGTCGTGATCGACATGGTCTGCTACCGGCGGCGCGGGCACAACGAGGGCGACGACCCGGCGATGTCCAACCCGCTGATGTACAAGATCATTGACTCGAAGCGGTCGGTCCGGAAGCTCTACACCGAGGAGCTGATCGGGCGCGGCGACATCACCGTGGAGGACGCGGAGGAACTGCTGCGCGACTTCCAGGCCCAGTTGGAGCGGGTCTTCAAGGCCACCCGGGACGCCGCCTCGTCGGCCCGGCCGGCCGCCCGGCCCCGCCGCCAGCCGGAGCCCGAGCCGCAGGTGGAGACCGCCACCAGCGTCGCCGCGCTCCGCGCGGTCGGTACGGCACACACCTCGCTGCCCGACGGTTTCACCCCGCACAAGCGGATCCAGCAGCTGCTGGACCGGCGGGCCAAGATGACCGAGGCCGGCAACATCGACTGGGGCCTCGGCGAGATCATCGCGTTCGGCACGCTGCTCCAGGACGGGGTGACCGTCCGGCTCGCCGGTCAGGACTCCCGGCGCGGCACCTTCGTGCAGCGGCACGCCGTCATCGTGGACTCCCGGACCGGGGCCGAGCACACCCCGCTGAGCACCCTGGCCACCGACCGGGCCCGGTTCTTCGTGCACGACTCCCTGCTCAGCGAGTACGCGGCGATGGGCTTCGAGTACGGCTACTCGGTGGAGAACACCGAGGCGCTGGTGCTCTGGGAGGCGCAGTTCGGCGACTTCGCCAACGGCGCGCAGACCGTGGTCGACGAGTTCATCTCCTCCGGCGAGGTGAAGTGGGCCCAGCAGTCGGCGGTGACGCTGCTGCTGCCGCACGGGCACGAGGGCCAAGGCCCGGACCACACCTCCGGCCGGCCGGAGCGGTTCCTCCAGCTCTGCGCCGAGGACAACATGCGGATCGCCATTCCGAGCACCCCGGCGAACTACTTCCACCTGCTTCGCCGGCAGGCGCTCTCACCGAAGCGCAAGCCGCTGGTGGTCTTCACCCCGAAGTCCCTGCTCCGGCACAAGCTCTGCGTGTCCAGTGTGCAGGACTTCACCACCGGCACCTTCCAGCCGGTGCTGACCGACAGCTCGGGCGTGGCGCCGGAGGCGGTCAAGCGGGTGCTGCTCTGCTCCGGCAAGGTCTACTACGACCTGCTCCAGGCCCGTACCGACCGGGGCATCACCGACACCGCGATCGTCCGGATGGAGCAGCTCTACCCGCTGCCGATCGAGGAGGTCCGGGCCGCGCTGGCGCAGTACCCGAACGCCGAGGACTTCGCCTGGGTCCAGGAGGAGCCGGCCAACCAGGGCGCCTGGTCGTTCGTCGCGCTCAACCTGCTGGAGCACCTGGAGGGCGTACGGCTGCGCCGGATCTCCCGGCCTGCGGCGGCCGCCCCGGCGGTCGGCTCGGCGAAGATGCACGACGTCGAGCAGTCCGCGCTGGTCGAGGCGGCACTGCCCCGCCCCTGACGTAGGTAAGGAAGGGCCCCTTCATATACAGAAAGCGATATGAAGGGGCCCTTCCTTTCAGCACCAGCACCAGCACCGTCGAGAGAGGACGTCGTGTACTTCACCGACCGAGGCATCGAGGAACTCGTCGAGCGCCGGGGCACCGAGACGGTCACCCTGGAGTGGCTGGGCGCGCGGCTGCGTGACTTCGTCGACCTGAACCCGGAGTTCGAGACGCCGGTCGAGCGGTTCGCGACCTGGCTGGCCCGGCTCGACGACGAAGACGACCTCTGACGGCCCCTACGGGGCAAGGTAATCGTCAGGATTCTTGGCGATCCGTGGTTCGCCGTGCGCGGTAGGTCGCCAAGAATCCTGACGATGGTCCCACCTTGTGGTCGCGAACCCGGCGGGCGGCTCAGCCGAGCGCGAGCCAGCCGACCAGTGCGGCCACCACCACGACCGCGACCGCGATCCCGGCGATCAACGGCAGCCTGGACGGCGGTTCGGCGGTCGCCGGTTCGGGAGAGTGCACGAAGGCCCGGAACGCCTCGGTGTTGCCACTGGGGTCGGGGTGCTGATCAGCCATGCCGAGCACGATAGCGAACCTGGGCACGGTCGGGCTTGCCCTACCCTCGCCGCCCGGTCGCCCCTACCCCGGACCTGGGTGCTCGCCGGATCGAGCCTGACCGGTCCGGCTCATAGCGTCGGGTCATGACCACGTCGACGCTTCTGCCACCGCCGACCACCGGTTCCGACGGCGGCCCGGCGGTCTCCCACAACCGCAACCTGGCCGCGAGAATCGCCGGCTGGAGCGCCCGGCACCGGGGCATCGCCGTCCTGGGATGGCTGCTGTTCGTCATCGCGGCGACCGCGCTCAGCGCCGTCGTCGGCACCGTCGAGGCCAAGAGCAGCGAGTCCGGGCACGGCGACTCCCGCCGGGCGGACGAGATCATCGCCGCCGCCGGCTTTCCCGACCGGGCCGCCGAGATGGTACTGATCGAGAGCGACGACCTGGTCGCGGAGGATCCCGCCTTCCGGGCCGCGGTCACCGACACGGTCGCGGCGGTCGAGCGCACCGGCCAGGTGCTGGACGTCCGGTCGGACGCGGTCTCCGGCGACCGGCACGCCGTACTCGTCACCTTCGGGCTGACCGGGCCGGCCGAGGGTGCCGCCGACCGGGTCGGACCGGTACGCGACGCGGTCGCCGCCGTGCAACGCGCCCATCCCGAGCTGTACGTGGCGCAGACCGGCGGGGCCAGCATCGGCGAGGCGATCGGCAGGACCCTGGACGCGGACATGCACCGGCTGTCGATGCTCTCCATCCCGGTGACGCTGGGCATCCTGATCGTGGCGTTCGGGGCGCTGCTCGCCGCCGTACTGCCGATGGGGCTGGCGCTGACCGCGTTCCTGGGTTCGCTCGGGCTGCTCGCCGCGGCCAGCCGGCTGGCTCCGGCGGTCGACACCACCATGCACCTGATGCTGCTGATGGGGCTCGCGGTCGGGGTCGACTACTGCCTGTTCTACCTGCGTCGGGAGCGGGAGGAGCGGGACCGGGGCGCCACTGCCCCGCAGGCGCTCGCGATCGCCGCCGCCACCTCCGGCCGGTCGGTGTTGATCTCGGCGCTGACGGTCATCATCGCGATGTCCGGGATGTTCCTGACCCAGGACACCACCTTCATCAGCCTGGCCACCGGCACGATCCTGGTGGTCGCCACCGCCGCCGTCGGGTCGCTCACCGTGTTGCCGGCCGTGCTGAGCAAGCTCGGCGACCGGATCGACCTGGGCCGGGTACCCGGGCTCTACCGCCGGCGGTCGAGCGGCCGGTTCTGGCGCACCACGATGAACGTGGTGCTGCGCCGGCCCGGGATCTCCGCCGCGCTGGCCGCCGTCACCCTGCTGACCCTGGCCGCGCCGCTGCTCGGGATGCGGACCGCCGAGGAGGACATCACGGCGCTGAAGAACCCGGCCCCGGCGCTGGGCGCCTTCCTCCGGGTCAAGGCCGCCTTCCCCGGCGGTGCCGAGCCGGCGGTGGTGGCGATCCGGGCGGACGACGTGACCACCCCGGCGCTGACCGCCGCGATCGACGACCTGAAGACCCGGGCGCTGGCCACCGGCCAGCTGCACGAGCCGGTCACCGTCGAGGTCAACCCGGACCGGACCGTCGCGGTGGTCAGGGTGGGACTGGCCGGCTCCGGCGTCGACGCCACCTCCGAGCGGGCGGTACGCGTGCTGCGCGAACAGGTCGTCCCGCGCACCGTGCAGGGCGTGGACGGTGCCGAGGTACTCGTGACCGGGCTGGCTGCCGACTCGGTCGACTTCAACGCGGCGCTGGGCCGCAGCGTGCCGCTGGTCTTCGGCTTCGTGCTGGGGCTGGCGTTCCTGCTGATGCTGGTGTCGTTCCGGTCGCTGGTGGTGGCGGCGACCGCGATCGTGCTCAACCTGCTCTCGGTGGCCGCCGCGTACGGGCTGCTGGTGGTGGTCTTCCAGCACGGCTGGGGCGAGGCGCTGCTCGGCTTCGAGTCGGTCGGCTCGATCACCAACTGGGTTCCGCTGTTCCTCTTCGTGATCCTGTTCGGGTTGTCGATGGACTACCACGTCTTCGTGCTCAGCCGGATCCGGGAGGGGCACGACCGGGGCTGGCCGAGCAAGCTGGCGGTCTCCCGGGGCATCCGGGGTACCGCCGGCGTGATCACCAGCGCGGCCGTGGTGATGGTCGCGGTCTTCGCCCTCTTCACCACCGGCACGGTGGTGTCGATGAAGGAACTCGGTTTCGGCCTGGCGATCGCGGTGCTGATCGACGCGACCATCGTCCGGGCGGTACTGCTGCCCGCGGTGATGGTGCTGCTCGGGGAACGGAACTGGTATCTGCCCCGGTGGCTGGGCTGGCTGCCCCGGCTCTCGCCCGACGAGGTGCCGTCGGGCGGGCTGTCGCAGGGCGTGCCCACCGGGGGCGGGGCGTCGGTGCGCTAGGCGACCGGGCCGGGGGGACGGTTGCCGGGCACCGGCGAATCGGGGGCGGACGGTGGGACAAACCGTCCGGGTGGTCGCCGTACGAGGACCGGAAAGCTGGCCTCGTACGGCGTTCCGCCGTCTAGCGTCGATGCTGTGCGCGTGAACCCCAGGGTCTCGGGGCTCTTCGTCCTGCTACTGCCCATCGCGCTCACCGCCAGCGGGTGGGTGGTCGCCGCTCCGGCTCCGGCAGCATCGCCCGGTTCCGCCCCGGATCGGACGTACGCGGTCGGCGTGCGTACGCTCGATCTCGGTCGCGGCACCGCCCGCCCGCTCCGGGTCACCATCTGGTACCCGGCCCGGGACGACCGGCCGCAGCGTTCCGCCGCCGGGCCCGGCACGCCCCGCCGGGACGCCCCGGTCGCGACCGGCCGGTTCCCGATCGTGCTCTTCAGCCACGGCCTGCACAGCCTGCCGGAGCTGCACGCCCCGCTGACCACCCGGTGGGCCTCGGCCGGCTTCGTCGTCGCCGCGCCGGCCTATCCGCACACGAAGCGCGCGGCGCGCCGCTTCGACCGGGGCGACATCCGCCGCCAGCCCGGTGACGCCTGGCGGGTGATCCAGCACCTCAGCCGGCTGGACCAGGTTTCCGACGACCGGTTCGCCGGGCATCTGGCGGTGACCCGGATCGGCGCGGTCGGGCACTCCGCCGGTGGCTACACCACCGCCGGACTCTTCGCGCCGGGACACTCGGCGCTTCTGCGCGGCGGGATCGTGATCGGTGGCGCCGGAATGCCCGGAGGGACCTTCGGCGGGCCGCCGGCACCGCTGCTCTTCGTGCACGGTGACGCGGACCGGGTCGTACCGGTGACCCGTGGCCGGGACGCCTTCCGCCGGGTGCCCTGGCCGAAGGCTTTCCTGACGGTACGCGGCCAGGGGCACGGCGAGTACCTCATCCCGGGCCGGCGCGGCTTCGCCCAGGTCCTGGCCGCGACGACCGAGTTCCTGCGCTGGACGCTCTACGGCGACGCCCGGGCCCGGCGTGACCTTCCGGCCGGTGCCGGCGACCCCGGCACCACCGTCTTCGCCGACGGTCTGGACTGAGCGTTCCCGGTGGTCAGTGGGCGTACCGGGGTCGACCGAGCCCGGGCCGACCGGTCGGCCAGCGAGGCAGAATCGATGTCATGCCCCGACATCCCCTGCGTGCCGCGCTCGCCGTCGCGACCGTCACCACGGCGCTGGCGGTGACGCTGACCGGCTGCTCCCGGCCCGGCCGCCCGGTCGCCGACCGGCCCGCTCCGGCGGGAAGTCCGACTCCGGGCGCTACCGCATCCGTCGACCCGACCCCGCCCGGGGTGGCACCGAGCCGCCGGTTCGCGGTCGGGGTACGGGAGCTGGGCTACCGGCGGGGTGCTGACCGCCGGCTGCCGGTCACCGTCTGGTATCCGGCCGAGGGAGCGCCGGGCGGCTCCCCGGACCGGAACGCCCGGGTCGCCGACGGACGGTTTCCGGTGGTGTTGTTCAGCCACGGCCTGACCGGCCGGCCGTCGGACTACCGGGCGCTGCTGGTGCGCTGGGCGGCGGCGGGCTTCGTGGTGGTGGCGCCGACCTATCCGTACACGAGCCGGGGCGCCTCCGAACTCCAGGTGCTCGACGTGGTCAACCAGCCGGCCGACGCGTCGTACGTGCTGACCCGGGTGCTGGCCCTGGACGGCGAGCCCGGCGACCCGCTGCGCGGGCATCTCGCCGTCGACCGGGTGGCGGCGGCCGGGCACTCGGCGGGCGGGGTCACCACGATCGGCCTCTTCACGGCCGGACGGGACGCCCGGCTCGACGCCGGCATCGTGCTCGCCGGCACCGCTCTCGGCGTCGGCACCGCGTTCAGCGGGGCCGCCGCACCTCAGCTCTTCGTGCACGGGGAGCGCGACGACGTGGTGTCGTACCGGGCCGGCAGGGCGGCGTACGACCGGGTTCCCTGGCCGAGGGCGATGCTGACGCTGCCGGACGGTGACCACGTCGGCGCGCTGCTCGGTGATGACGAGCGCGCCCTCGACGTGGTCGCCGGCACGACCGTCGAGTTCCTCCGCTGGACCCTGTACGGCGACGCCCGGGCGCTGCGCCGGCTGCCGGCCGAGGCGACCCGGGGCGGGCTGGCGACCCTCGACAACCGGCTCTGAGGCCGCTCGCCCGGCATCCCTCGGCCTCCGGCGGGACGGCCGGGCGCGGCCGGTCCTGGCCCGACCGGCCGCGCCCGCGAGGGGTGGACTAACCCACCACCGGCTTTCGGTTGTCCGCGTAGAGGTTGGTCGCCCGGTCCCAACTGATGCCGCGCTGGTCAGGTCGGGCTATCACGCCATATCTGTGGTTTCGCCCGAACACATTGCCACTGAGCCGGATGTTGGACGCATTCAGGTCTGTGCGCACTCCGATGGAATAGTTGCCGCCGTTGCAGTAATTGCCCTCGAAGACCAGGTTCGAGACGATCGGCCCGGTGGTCGATCCGATCATGAGACAGGCGTTGAACGGGTCTCTGGTCACCGGGTTGTACGCCTCCAGCGTGTTGCCCCGGACCACGATATTCGAGGCGCCGGTGGTCTGGAGCGTGTCGTTGTGCGAGCCCGGTCCCCGGGTCAGATGGTGAATCCAGGAATCCTCGACCACGACGTCGCTGCCGAGCCGGGGCCCGTCGATGACGTTGCTGATGTCGACCCGGCGCAGCGTGTATTCGCCGCAGCAGACCGCCGCGGAGTTCTTTCCCCTGCCGTTGATCTCGACATCCTCCACCAGCAGGTTCACCGCGTCGATGGTACGAATCGAATAGATCCCGTCGCAGGTGATCCGGGATTTGCGGATCACGACGTTCTTGGCGGTGACGGTCACGCAGCCGGTGATGTTCAGTCCGCTGAGCACCTGGCCGTCCTGGGTCACCTTGATCGAGCCGGAGGCCCGCAGCGTCGTGCCGGGCGGCACGCCGGTGTTGTCGGGGCCGGGGAACGAGGAGGGTGCCCGGCTGGCCGGTGCCCTGGTCACGGTCGCCGAGGCGCTCCCGTCCGCCCCGTCCGGGGAGTCCTCGGGGGCCGGAGTGGTGCGGTCGGGGGTCGGCTCCGGTGAGGCGGCGGAGGGCAGGTCACCGGCGGCCACCGGCTTACCGTTCCAGGTCGACATGATGATCGTCGCGGGGGCCTCCGGTGAGTGCATGAAACCGTTCTTGCATCCGGAGACGCGCACCTTGCGGGCCGTGTAGTTGCCGAAGACGAGACCATTGGTTTCGGGCTCGGTGCACTGAATCCTGGTGTTCTCGATCAGCGCTCCGGAGAAGCCTTCGAAAATCCGTACGGCGTGCGCTCCGCCGTACTTGATCGTGCTGTTCCTGATCGTGACGTCGTCCGCCTTGATGTGTACGTACCCATCGATCTTGCGGCCGTCGAGCACCGTCCCGTTCCGGGTAATGGTCATCGAGCCGTCGCTGCTGCTCGCGACGGCCACGCCGATCCCGGCGAGAATGATCCCGAGCGTCGCCGAACCCACCACCAGGGATCGGGGCGTACGCCAGCCGCGCCCAGGGGCACGACGAGATGGGGGTCGTTGCTGATTATGCTGACCCGCCACAGAGAAACTCATCAAGATCCGACTCCTTCGCCGTACAGATTCGTCCGCGATCAGAGGGGCGGAACGGGACGACTGTACCCGCCGACCCCAAGCCGACGGAGACGCGAAGGAAATGGCGAAAAGCCAACCTTTATTTTTCCTAAAGTCAGCCTTTACCCCGACTTTCCGGTGCATTGCGACTGACTTATCCTGCCCGGCTGTCCGTTTTGGTTCCGGGCAAAACGTCCGGATTTACAAATACTGTCACCGCGCGTGTTCGGACCGTGAGCATCCCTGCGCCGGGCCCCGACCCGGTTCGAAGACGGCTCCGGCTACGCGCCGTGGTCCAGTACCACCTTGCCGAATGCCTCGCCGGAGAGCAGCCGGGCGAAGGCCGTACGCACCTCCGAGAACGGGTACGTCCCGTCGACCACCGGCCGGATCCCCCGCCGCACCAGCAGGCCGAGCAGTTCGGCCAACTCGGCCGGGGTACCCATGGTCGAGCCGAGGATCTCCAACTGCATCGCGAAGACCCGACGCAGGTTCACGCTCGGCTCGTACCCGGCGGTGGCGCCGGAGACGACGATCCGGGCGCCCGGGGCGGCCGACTTCAGCGAGTGGTCGAAGGTCGCGGCCCCGACCGTCTCGATCACCACGTCGACCCGCTCCGGCAGCCGGGCTCCCGGCTCCAGCGCCGTCGCACCCAGCGCGGCGACCCGCTCCCGCTTGCCCGGGTCGCGGCTGGTCGCGTACACCCGCTTGCCGAGCGCCACCGCGAGCATCACGGCGGCGGTCGCCACGCCGCCGCCGGCCCCCTGCACCAGCACCGACTCCCCGGCGTCCACCCGCCCCCGGGTGGTGAGCATCCGGTACGCGGTCAGCCAGGCCGTCGGCAGGCAGGCCGCCTCCGCGAAGGAGAGCCCGGACGGCTTGGGTACCAGGTTGGCGCGGGGCACCGCGACCCGCTCGGCGAGGGTGCCGGGGTGCCGCTCGGAGAGCAGCGAGAGCCCACGGGGATCGCCCGGATCGGGGATCACCGGATACAGCACGACCTCGTTGCCGTCCGGGTCGACGCCCGCGGCGTCACAGCCGAGGATCATCGGCAGCCGGTCGGCGGCCAGCCCGACCCCGCGCAGCGACCAGATGTCGTGATGGTTGAGCGAGCTGGCCCGGACCTCCACCGTCACCCAGTCCGACTCCGGATGGGCCGGCTCGGGCCGATCCCCGACGACCAACGCGGCGAGCGGGTCGTCGGCGTCGAACTTCGAGGCGTAGGCGGCACGCATGATCGACACGTTACACCCGCCCGGGAGCGGCCGCCCTCCGCCAACCACCGGCGCACCACCCGGCCGCCGACCCTCCGCCGACCACCTCGGCCGCCGACCCGCCTCGGCCGCCGGTCAGCAGGGTCAGAGGCTGGCCACAGCGGTCAGGCGCGGGCGACGCCGTCGCGCCGGGCCGCCTCGGCCACCGCTTCGGCCACCGCCGGTGCGACCCGGGGGTCGAGCGGCGACGGCATGATGGCGTCGACCCGGAGCTGCCCGGCCTCGGCGCCGCTCCGCTCCGCTCCGTCCGACCAGGCCGCCTCCACCGCCGCGATGGCGTCCGCCGCCGCCACCTTCATGCCCTCGGTGATCCGGGTCGCCCGTGCCGCCAGCGCGCCCCGGAAGATGCCCGGGAAGGCGAGCACGTTGTTGATCTGGTTGGGATAGTCGCTGCGGCCGGTCGCCACCACGGCGGCGTACCGGGCCGCCACCTCGGGATGCACCTCGGGCGTCGGGTTGGCCAGGGCGAAGACGGCACCGCCGGGCGCCATCCCGGCCACCGCCTCCTCGGGGATCTGTCCACCCGAGACCCCGATCAGCACGTCGGCGTCGCGCAGCGCCTCGGTGATCCCGCCGACCCGGCCGGCGGCGTTGGTCAGCTCGGCCAGCTCGGTCTTCGAGGAGGTCAGGTCCGGCCGGTCGCCGTGCAGGATGCCCCGGGAGTCGCAGACCACCACCTCGGCCGGATTCACCCCGCCGGCCACCAGCATCTTGGTCACCGCGACGCCGGCCGCACCGGCGCCGCTGACCACCACCCGCAGGTCGCCGAGCTTGCGGTTGAGCAGCGTCGCGGCGTTGCGCAGCGCGGCGAGCACCACGATGGCGGTGCCGTGCTGGTCGTCGTGGAAGACGGGGATCGGCAGCGCCTCGTCGAGCCGGCGCTCGATCTCGAAGCAGCGGGGCGCGCTGATGTCCTCCAGGTTGATGCCGCCGAACGACGGCGCCAGCGCGGTCACCACCGAGACGATCTCGTCGACGTCCTGGGTGTCCAGACAGATCGGTACGGCGTCCACCCCGCCGAACTGCTTGAAGAGGACGGCCTTGCCCTCCATCACCGGCATCGCCGCGCGCGGACCGATGTTGCCGAGTCCCAGCACGGCCGAGCCGTCGGTGACCACCGCGACGGTGCGCGAGACCCAGGTGTAGTCGTCCGCGAGGGCGGGATCGGCCGCGATCGCCTCGCAGACCCGGGCCACCCCCGGGGTGTACGCGAGGGAGAGGTCCTCCCGCGTGGCCAGCGGCACGGTCGAGGCGACCGCCAGCTTGCCCCCCCGATGCAGCTCGAAGGCGGGATCGGACGGGTCCACGGCGGCGGATGACATGGTGACTCCAAGGATCGCGACGATGCATTCCATTCGAGGGGCGGCCGGCTGGACGCGAGATCGGCGATCACCGGCAGCGGTGCGGGGGTCACCCGGGTATGGCCTACAGAGCATAGTGGCGTAAGGGGACCCGGTTGCCCCGCAGGGTCATACCGACCGGTAACGGAACCACTTCGGGTGCGGCCAGTAGCGGGCCACCACCCGGCCGAGGACGTCGGCCACGCCGTAGACCCGGGAGTCGTCGGTCACCAGCGGGTTGTCGCCGTGCAGTTCCCAGCCGCCGTCGGCGGGGCGTACCGCGCGCTTGACCACCAGCAGTTCCGGCCGGCCGCGGAAGACGCCGACCACCACGTCACCGGCGCGGACGGCCCGACCGCCGCGCCGGACCAGCAGCGCGTCGCCGTGCCGCAGGGTCGGCACCATCGACGGCCCGACCACGAGCACGGCGAAGAGCGGCGCACCGGCTCGGCCACCCGCCGCGGAAGGGCCGGTGGAGGGGCCCGTGGACACCCAGTTTCACCTCCGCCCCTTCGGGGACATATCGCAGGAGTACTGTCATCCTGGATCATCACAGACGTGCCTTGGAGGGTCCCATGCGGCTTCCACGCATCCTTACACCACGAACTGTCGCGTACGCCCACTGCGACCTGCCCTGCGGCGTATACGACCCGGCGCAGGCCCGGATCGAGGCCGAGTCGATTAAGGCGATCGACGAGAAGTACGCGGCGAACACCGACCCCGAGTTCCGCACCCGGGCGCTGATCATCAAGGAGCAGCGCTCCGAGCTGGTCAAGCACCACCTCTGGGTGCTCTGGACCGACTACTTCAAGCCGCCGCACTTCGAGAAGTACCCGCAGCTGCACCAGCTCTTCAACGAGGCCACCAAGCTCGCGGGTGGCGGCGGAGGCACCAAGGCCACGACCGACGGGTCCAAGGCCGACGAGCTGCTCCAGAAGATCGACGAGATCGCGAAGATCTTCTGGGAGACCAAGCAGGCGTGAGCTCCGCCACCCCGCCGGTCACCGGCCGGCGGGACGTCGACGCCGATGTGCCGGCCGGGTCGTGCATCCGGTCGGCACGTCGGCGCGACGGGTCGGTAGAGTCCGAGACGGGGGGACAGGCCTGGTGACTTCGCTGAGCACACCGCCGACGACCGGCGACGACGTCGTCCTACTCACCGTGCCCGCCGACGGTGGCTTCCTCGGCGTGCTGCGGACCGCGACCGCCGGCCTCGCCGCACGCCTGCACTTCGCCCTCGACGAGATCGAGGATCTGCGCATCGCCGTCGACGAGGCCTGCGCCATGCTGCTGGCCGTCGCGACCCGGGACGCGGAGTTGGACTGCCGCTTCGCGGTCACCGACGACGCGCTCACCGTCGAGGTCTCGGTGCCCACCGCCCGGGGGGCACGGCTGCCGGCGGAGTCGTCGTTCGCCTGGAAGGTACTGACGGCGCTGACCACCTCCGCCTCGGCGACCGCGACCGGTGACCGGGCCACCATCATGCTGCTGACCCGACGCGCCGCCGCGGTCTGAGCCCTCGGAGGTCCTGATCAGACCCGTTCGGTGTCGAAGCCGAGCGCCCGGTTGGTGCCGGTGCTGATCAGCAGTCCCACGACCAGCAGACCGAGCGCGATCAACGGCGCGCCCAGCCAGGCCAGCCCGCCCAGGATCATGAAGTAGCCGACCGGCAGCAGCATGAGCTGCAACACGATCGCCGGCGCCCGGGCACCCGGCCGGCGCCGGTTGAGCGCGGTGCCGATCACCCAGAGCAGCACGGCTCCGCCGGCCGCGAAGAGGGTGACCAGGAGCGCGGAGAGCAGGTCGGCCGCGGTGGCGGTGAACAGCTCGTAGACCAGGAAGAGCGTCAGCAGAGCCAGCCCGATCCCCTCGGCGCGCAGCAGCCACACCGCCCAGCGCAGTGGGCCGGGTACCGGTTCGGGGTCGCTCGTCACGGCCGCCACGATACCCCGGCGGCCGCGGTACAGTGCCGCCCATGCGGGCCATCCTGGTGGTCAACCCCAAGGCCACCACCACGACGGGCCGGGGCCGCGACGTTCTCGTCCGCGCGCTCCGCAGCGAGGTGGACCTCACCGTCGAGTACACCCGGCGGCGCGGCCACGCGGTCACCCTGGCCAGGGAGGCCGCCCGGCAGGGCGTCGACCTGGTGGTGACGCTCGGTGGTGACGGCACCGTCAACGAGGTGGTCAACGGCCTGATGAGCGCCGGACCGTCGCGTACCGCCGACGACCGGCCACCGGCCGGGCAACTGCCCGCGCTGGCGACCGTACCGGGTGGTTCGACCAACGTCTTCGCCCGGGCGCTGGGACTGCCCAGGGAGTGGCCGGAGGCGACCAGCCTGATCCTGGAGGCGCTGCGGGTGGGGCGGGTCCGCACCGTCGGGCTCGGCCTCGCCGACGACCGGTACTTCACCTTCTGCGCCGGCCTGGGCATGGACGCGGCGGTGATCCACCGGGTGGAGCGGGCCCGCCGGCGGGGTCGGGTCTCCACCCCGAGCCTGTACCTGCGCTCGATCGTCAGCCAGTATCTGGTCGGCGCCGAGCGGCGGCACCCGACGATCCGGCTGGAGCGGCCCGGCGAGATCACTGAGGGTGAGCTGGCGACGGTGGTCATCCAGAACACCGCCCCCTGGACGTACATCGGGGACCGCGAGGTCAATCCGAACCCGGACGCCTCGTTCGACCTGGGTCTGGACATCCTGGCGCTGCGTCGACTGCGGGTACCGAGCACCACACGGATGGTGACGCAAAGCCTGTCACGACGGCCGGATCCGCGTGGCCGGCAGATTCTGCGGCTGCACGACCTGGAGGAGTTTTCCCTGGTCGCGGAGCAGCCCCAGGCGTTCCAGCTGGACGGCGACTATCTCGGCGAGCGAAACAAAGTCCGATTCACGTCCGTCCCGGCCGCACTGCGAGTAATCTGCTGACCCTGGGGTACTGCGACCGGTAGCGAACCTCTGAAGCCTGCGACGAGGGCGGTGCCGGAAATGCCAGCAATGTCGGGTGGACTGTACTATATTGATTCTCGGCTGTGGCGCACCGGGTGCCGACGAGGGTGGGAATCCGGACAAATGGGCCGTGACCTGTCTCACCTGCCTAGAGTTTTTCCGGGCGCTACCCTTGACATCGCGAGCGTTCGTGAAAGTATTCACAAGCGAACTTGAGTTACCGGGACATTGCGTGGGCGCGTTCGACCCGACGACCGCCGCCCCGCACGTCCCACAACACAAAGCCTGCTCTCGCGCTGCCGAACCGACGGGCTTCAGACCGTCGTGATCGGCACCGCGGACGCATATAGAAAAGATCCACGAAGCACTGCCGCCCACCCAGATTGAGGAGTGTTGCCGCCATGGACTGGCGCCACCATGCTGCCTGCCGCGACGAAGACCCGGAGCTGTTCTTTCCGATCGGAACGTCCGGTCCGGCCGTCCTGCAGGTCGAGCAGGCCAAGGCCGTCTGCCGGCGTTGCTCCGTGACCGACGAGTGCCTGAAGTGGGCGCTCGAATCCGGTCAGGACGCCGGAGTCTGGGGCGGAATGAGCGAGGAAGAACGGCGCGCCGTCAAGCGCCGTGGCGGCCTTCGGGTACTGCGCGCTCACTCCGCCTGACCGACCGCACAACGCAACGGACGCCCTGGGGCTCGTTCCCCGGGGCGTTCTGCCGTTCACCACTAACACGTTCCGTTGTTTTGAGAACGCGTTCTGCTGTTGTCGTGACGATGGATAGTGGATCGACAACATTCTGCTGATCAATTCGCCGACGCCGAAGCCGAAGAAGATTCCACCCGACGGCCGCGGATTCCGACCGCGATTCGCGGGCCGGTGAACGCCGGCCGCAGCCCCACCGGAACCTCGCGAATCGGCCACCGAGAGCCTCGGCGGCCGAAGACTACCGTGGGTAGCAAGGCGCGATCACGTTGCGTCACCATTCGCCACGCTCGCCACCACCAGCGGGGACGCCTACCAAGAGTCACCGGTCAACACCCCGGCCACCCGCCCGAGCACGAGCTGGACCAGTTCCGGAGCGTCGCCCAGCGGGGCGGCCACGGCTACCGCGCCGGCCTCCCGGGCCGACGCCAGGGCCGTCTCGCAGAGCCGCCCCGGAGCCAGGAAATAGGTCGCCACCGCCACCCGCCGGGCACCGGCCTCGCGCAGCGCGCTGACCGCCGTACCGGCCGTCGGCGGAGCCGCCGAGGCGTATCCGACCCGGGTCGGCAGGCCCGTTTCGAGGTGGAACGCCTCGGCCACCTGCTCGACGGTCTCCCGCGCGGCGGCGTCCCGGGTACCGGCGGCAGCCAACACCACGCCGTCGATGCGCTCCAGAGGCACCGGGTCGAGGGCCTCGGTCAGCCGGCGCAGCAGCCCGGCCAGGAGTCGTGGATCGACCCCCTGCGCGGTCGGGCCGAGCACCTCGGTGGTGCGTACCGGAATCCGCAGCCCCGCCTCCCGGGCCGCCTCGACGGTACGCGGAATGTCGACCCGGCCGTGGTACGCGGCCGTGAGCAGCAGCGGCACCAGTATCGCCCGCCGGTGACCGGCCGCCTCCAGCTCGGCCAGTACCGCACCGGGCCGGGGCGGGCCGTGGTCGAGATAGCTGGCCCGGACCGGCAGGCCGGGCCGGGCCGCCGCCACCGCCCGGGCCAGCGCCTCGGTCACCCGGGCGGCCCGAGGATCGCCGCTGCCGTGCGCCACCAGCACGACCGGGGCCGGCTCGGGGCCGGCCACCGGCGCTGCGGCGGCTCCTGCCGTCACACGTGCAGGCCGCACTCGGTCTTCTCGAACATGGCCCAGCGGCCGGCCCGAGGGTCCTCGCCCGCCTTGGTACGCCGGGTGCAGGGCCAGCAGCCGATCGAGGTGTAGCCCTGCCGGAACAGCTCGTTGACCGGCACGTTCCACCGGGAGATGTAGGCGTCGACGTCAGCCTGCGACCAGGCGGCGATCGGGTTCACCTTGACCTTGCCGCGCCGCGGGTCGAAGCCGACCACCGGGGTGTTGGCCCGGGTCGGCGACTCGTCCCGGCGCAGCCCGGCCGCCCAGGCGTCGTAGTCGGCCAGGGCCCGCTCCAGCGGCTCCACCTTGCGCAGCGCGCAGCACTCGTCGGGCGCCCGGGAGAAGAGCCGGGGACCGTACTCGCCGTCCTGCTGGCCGACCGTCTGCCGGGGCCGGATGGAACGTACGTTGACCGGCAGGGTGCGGGCCACGGTGTCGCGTACCCGAAGGGTCTCCGGGAAGTGCAGGCCGGTGTCCAGGAAGACCACGTCCACCCCGGGCACCACCCGGGAGACCACGTGCGCGAGTACGGCGTCCGCCATCGAGCTGGTGACGCAGAACCGGTCGCCGAACTCGCCGGCCGCCCAGCGGACGATCTCCTGGGCCGGTGCCCCCTCCAGTTCGCGGTTCGCCTCCTCGGCCAGCGCCCGCAACTGCGCCGGGTCCCGCCGGGAGGGGCTGGCCGGCACCTGCGGACCGAGCGTGACCAACCCGAGGTTGGCCGCGACAACCGGACTCATCGGCGCTCTCCTTCGTTCGCGACTGCGGGGCTCGCAAGCTCACTCCTCGCGCTCACCGCTGCTCTCCTTCGTTCGCGACTGCGGTGGCGAGCAGGCCGGTGAACTTGACCGTGAAGACCCGGGCGCAGGCCCGGCACTCCCAGGCACCGTGCGACGCCTCGTTGGGTCGCAGGTCCTCCTCGCCGCAGTACGGGCAGTACAGAGGTGCGGCTCGGGTGTCACCACTCATCGCAGTTCCTCCTCGTCGACTCGCACGACCCAGTTCGCGAAGCTCTCGCCCTCGGTACGGCCGTCCAGATAGCGGCGGGTGAGCCGCTCGACGTACTCGGGAAGCTCCGCCGCGGTGGTCTTGAGGCCGCGCAGCTTGCGGCCGAAGCCGGCGGACTGGCCCTGTGCCATCCCGAGGGCGCCGCCGAGGTGCACCTGGAAGCCCTCGACCTGTCGCCCGTCCGGCCCGACCACGAGCTGGCCCTTGAGGCCGATGTCGGCGGTCTGGGTCCGGGCGCAGGCGTTCGGGCAGCCGTTGAGGTGGATGCTCAGCCCCTCGCCGAGGTCGGCCCCGGCGAGCCGCTCCTCCAGCCGGGCGACGAGTTCCTGACCCCGGGCCTTCGTCTCGACGATGGCGAGCTTGCAGTATTCGAGGCCGGTGCAGGCCATCGTGTCGCGCCGCCAGACCGACGGGAACGCCTCCAGGCCGATCCGGCGCAGCGCCGCGACCAGCGAGTCGGTCCGCTCGGCCGGCACGTCCAGGACCAGCAGTTTCTGGTACGGGGTGAGGCTGACCCGGCCGCTGCCGTGCTCGGCGGCGATGTCGGCCAGCTCGGCGAGCTGGGTGCCGGAGGTGCGCCCGACCACCGGGGCGGCGCCGACGTAGTGTCGCCCGTCCCGCTGCCGGTGCACCCCGATGTGGTCGATCGGCTTCTCCGGCAGCTCCGGAGCCGGTCCGTCGAGCATGCCGCGGCCCAGGTATTCCTTCTCCAGCACCTCACGGAACTTCGCCACACCCCAGTCGGCGACCAGGAACTTGAGTCGGGCCCGGTGCCGCAGCCGGCGGTAGCCGTAGTCGCGGAAGATCCCGACCACTCCGGCCCAGACCTCCGGGACCTCGTCGAGCGGCACCCAGACGCCGAGCCGCTGCGCCAGCATCGGGTTGGTGCTCAGGCCGCCGCCGACCCAGAGGTCGAAGCCGGGGCCGTGCTCGGGGTGCTCGACGCCGAGGAAGGCGACGTCGTTGACCTCGTACGGGGTGTCGGCCAGCCAGGAGATCGACGTCTTGAACTTGCGCGGCAGGTTGGAGTACGCCGGGTCGCCGATGTACCGGCGGACGATCTCGTCCAGTGCCGGGGTCGGGTCGAGCAGCTCGGCCTCGGCGATCCCGGCGACCGGGCTGCCGAGCACCACCCGGGGGCAGTCGCCGCACGCCTCGGTGGTCTGCAAGCCGACCGCCTCCAGCCGGCGCCAGATCTCCGGCATGTCCTCGATCCGGACCCAGTGCAGTTGGATGTTCTGCCGGTCGGTGATGTCGGCGGTGTCCCGGGCGTACGTCTGGGAGACGTCGGCGATCGTCCGGAGCTGGTCCAGGTTGAGCTGGCCGCCGTCGATCCGGACCCGGAGCATGAAGTACTCGTCTTCGAGTTCGTGCGGCTCCAGCACGGCCGTCCGCCCGCCGTCGATGCCGGCCTTGCGCTGGGTGTAGAGCCCCCACCAGCGGAACCGCCCACGCAGGTCCTGTGGGTCGATCGAGGCGAAGCCGCCACGCGCGTAGATGTTCTCGATCCGGGCCCGTACGTTCAGCGGGTTGTCGTCCTTCTTGGTCCGCTCGTTGGGGTTGAGCGGCTCACGGTGCCCGAGCGCCCACTGCCCCTCGCCTCGCGGACGGCGGGCCGGTCGGGCCGCACGTGCGCTGCTGCCCGCCGGTGCGCTGGTGGCGTCGAGCCGAGCCGGGGTGTCGCTGACCGCCATCGCGGCGTCCTCCGTTGTTCGGTGTGACTCGGTGGACGCGCAGAGCGACGGCCTCGGCCCGGGGCGGGCCGGAGACGACCGGTGTCAGGAACGACGGAGTCGGAGAGCCGGCGCACTGCACGCCCGGGACGGAACAGGTCCGGGCGGCGTCAGTGGGCCGGACAGATCGCGCTGCGAACGCGGCCGTAGTCCACGTGGCGGCGGGAGGTGAATCCCGGCCTCGCGAAGCGGCGCACGGCGGCGGTCATACCCGCCATGCTGCCATATCCGTTTCGGCCGGACCACCGCCGCGAGCGCCGATCCCGCCTGGCGGACCCGCTGTGGTCAGCTTCACGCTACGATTTCGAATATTGGAACGAATGCGACAGATAGCACCTCACCGTCCATAGATTGCGGTTCCGGTCCACCCCGGCGCCGGATCGTCCTGCCGGACTGGTTCCGCCGGGCGACCTGGCTCTGCCCGGGCCTGGCCACCCTGCTCGTCACCGCCGTCCAACTCGACCGCGCGCCGCTCTGGCGCGACGAGCTGGCGACCTGGAGCGCCGCCTCCCGCCCGCTGCCAGACCTGCTCCGGCTGGTCGGCACGATCGACGCGGTCAGCGGCCCGTACTACCTGCTGCTGCACGGCTGGCTGGCGGTCGCCGGGGACTCCGTCGTCGCCCTGCGGCTGCCCTCCGCGCTCGCCATGGCCGGGGCCGCCGCGCTGACCGCCGTGCTCGGCACGCGACTCTTCGGCCGCCGGGCCGGGCTGCTCGGCGGGCTGCTCTTCGCGATCCTGCCGAGCACCTCCCGGTACGGCCAGGAGGCCCGCCCGTACGCCCTGGTCACCCTGCTCGCGGTACTGGCCACCCTGCTGCTGTGCCGGGCACTGGACCGGTCGACGCCGCTGCGCTGGGCCGGCTACGCGGCGGCGGTCACCGGGCTGGGCCTGGCCAACCTGTTCGCGGTCAGCCTGGCCGCCGGGCACGCGTTCGCCGTTCTGCTCCTGCGCCGCGATCGGGTACGCCTGCCGTGGCTGGTCGCCGTGGCCGTGCCCGGACTGCTGCTGGTGCCGCTGGCCCTGCTCGGGCACAGCCAGCAGGGCCGGCAACTCGACTGGGTCGGCCGGCCCGGCCCGGCGGCGCTGCTGGGGCTGCCCGGCAGCGTGGTCCAGGCCGGCATCGTCGGCGGGCTGCTGTTCGGGCTGGCCGCCCTCGGCGTCGCCACCCGGGGCCGCCCGGGTGTGGTAGTCGGCCTGACCGTACTGCTCCCGGCGCTGCTGCTCTTCGTCGCCGGGCAGTTCACCCCGCTCTTCGTACCCCGTTATCTGCTCTTCGTGGTCCCGTTCGCCTGCCTGCTGGCCGCCGCCACGTTCACCCCGACCCGGCTGCCCGCGGCACTCGCGATCGTGCTCGCCGCCGGCCTGCTCGGCGCACCGGACCAGGCCGCCCTGCGCCGCACCCACGAGTCCCCCCGCAGCGCCCCGGTCGACTACCCGGCGGCGCTGCGCGTCATCGCCGCGCACCAGCGACCGGGCGACGGCATCGTCTACGCGCCCCGGGACGGCTGGGCGTTCCTCGACCTGGCCACCGCCTACTACCTGGGTGCCGACCGCCCCCGGGACGTGCTGCTGGTGGCGGGCCAGATCCGCCGGGCCGACTTCTGGGCCACCGAGTGCCCCGAACCCGAGCGCTGCCTAGGCACGGTCGACCGGCTCTGGCTGCTGGCCTGGGGCACCCACCCCGACCCCCTGAACCAACTTCCCGAGAGCCACGCGGACCACCTGCGCACCCGCTTCCGACCCGCCCGGACCTGGACCGTCCCCGGCCTCACCGTGACCCTGCTCAGGCCGGCCTGAGAGGGCTCTTTCCCGGTAAGCGGCCCCCGTCGACCACTGAGGCCGCTGTTCCCCGGAACTGGCTACCGGGACAGCGGCACCACGAGCAGCGCCTCGGTACCGGTGTCGGGGCGGTTGCGGAGTTCGATGGTGCCGCGTAGTTCGCCGGTGGCGAGGGCGCGGACGATCTGGAGGCCGAGCCGGCTGCCCTGGTCGGCGTCGAAGTCCTCCGGTAGGCCCCGGCCGTTGTCGGCGACCGTGACGTGCAGCTGCTTGCGGAACCGGTGCGCCGAGACGACCACCTCGGCCACCTCCGCCCGTTCGGCCGGCCCAGCCGCCTCGGGTGAAGCAGCCACCTCGGCCGGATCAGCCACCTCGGGTGAACCAGCCACCTCGGCCGGCGGCGGCACCGGTCCGCTCTCGCCCTGCTCCGGGAAGGCGTGTTCGACCGCGTTGAGCAGCAGCTCGTTCAGCACGATCACCAGCGAGGTGGCGATCTCCGCCGGCAGTACCCCGAAGCTGCCCTGCCGGCGCATCCGCACCGGTACCTCGGTCGCGGCCACCTCGGCGGCGGCCGCCGCCACCCGGTCCACGATGCCGTCGAACTCGACCGCCTCGTCGCTGGACATCGAGAGGGTCTCGTGCACCAGGGCGATCGAGGCGACCCGGCGTACCGACTCCTCCAGCGCGGCCCGGGCGGCCGGGATGCCGACCCGGCGGGCCTGGAGCCGGAGCAGCGCGGCGACGGTCTGCAGGTTGTTCTTCACCCGGTGGTGGATCTCCCGGATGGTGGCGTCCTTGGTGATCAGGGCGCGGTCCCGGCGGCGTACCTCGGTCATGTCCCGGACCAGCACCAGCGCGCCGATCGGCACCCCGGCGGGCATCAGCGGCAGGGCCCGGGTCAGCACGGTCGCGCCGCGCGCCTCGATCTCCCGGCGCGGCGGCGCCTCACCACGCAGCGCGGCGAGCACCCGGTTCGCCGCCTCGGTCCCCTCCAGCGGGTCGGCGGCGAGCCGGCCGTTCAGCGCCGCCAGGTCCTCGCCGACGAGGTGCGAGGCGAACCCGAGCCGCCGGTACGCGGACTGCGCGTTCGGGCTCGCGTAGGTGACCTTGCCGTTGGCGTCCAGCCGGACCAGCCCGTCGCCGACCCGGGGTGCCGTGGTGGTCTCGCCGGGGTGGCGTACCGGCGGGAACGTCCCGTCGGAGAGCATCTGGGCCAGGTCGTCGGCGGTGGTCAGGTAGTTCAGCTCGAGCTGGCTCGGGGTGCGCGCGGTGGAGAGGTTGGTGTCCCGGCCCACCACGGCGATCACCTCGCCCGCCTCGCCGTCGCCGGAGCGCAGCCGGACCGGGATCGCCTCGTGCCGGGCCGGGGTGTCGCCGTACCAGACCGGGTCGCCCTCCCGCCAGATCCGGCCCTGGCTGTACGCGATCGCCAGGTGCGCCACCTCGGGACCGCCGACGATCCGGCCGACCTGGTCGTCCTGGTACGCGGTCGGCGCGGTCGTCGGGCGTACCTGTGCGACGCAGACGAAGCCGTCGGTGTCGCTGACCGGTACCCAGAGCAGCAGGTCCGCGAAGGACAGGTCGGAGAGGAGTTGCCAGTCACCGGCCACCCGGTGCAGGTGGTCGACGTCGACCGGACGCAGGCCGGTGTGCTCCTCGGCGAGATCGCGCAGCGTGGACACGGGGCAAGCCTGCCACGACCAGCCCCGCTGTGAGGTGTAAGGAAGGGCCCCTTCTTATCGCATTCCGTTGTAGAAGGGCCCCCTCCTTACACCTCATCCGGTGGGCGGTCAGAGTGTCGAGGTGACCTTGTGCAGGCCGCGCGGGGCGTCCGGGTCCTCTCCCCGGGCCAGCGCGAGGGCGAGGGCGAGCCGCTGCACCGGCAGGATGTCCAGCAGTGGGGCGTACCGCTCGTCCACCTCGGGTACGGGCAGCCGGGCGGCGGCCCCGGCGACCTCGGCCGGTCCGACGACGACCAGGTCCGCGCCGCGCTCGCCGACCTTGGCGAGTACCTCGCGCATGGCGGTGCCGCCCGGGCCGGCACCGACGACGGCCAGCACGGGTACGTCCGGATCGGTCATCGCCAGCGGACCGTGCAGCAGGTCGGCGCCGGAGAAGGCGAGCGCCGGGAGGTAGGAGGTCTCCATCAGCTTCAGTGCCGCCTCCCGGGCGGTCGGGTAGGCGTACCCCCGGCCGGTGGTGACCATCCGGTCCGCGAAGCGGTAGCGGGCGGCGAGCTGCCCCGGCGTCGGGTCGGCGAGGGTACGGGCGGCCAGCTCCGGCAGCGCCTCCAGCCCGGCCCGTTCCTCGGCGGGGATCGCGCCGTCCCCGGCCCGGATCCCCTCGACCAGCAGCAGCAGGGCGAGCAGTTCGGCGGTGTACGTCTTGGTCGCGGCGACCGCCCGCTCGTGCCCGGCCGCCACGTCGATCGCGAGTTCCGCGGCATTGGTCAGCGGGGAGTCGGGGGCGTTGGTCACCGCCAGGGTGAGCGCGCCGGATTCCCGGGCCACCCGGAGCACCTCGGTCAGGTCGGGTGAGCCGCCGCTCTGGCTCACCCCGACGACCAGCGCCTCGGAGAGGTCGGGTCGGGCCCCGAAGAGGGTGATGGTGCTCGGCGAGGCGAGCCCGGCGGGGAGGCCGAGTCGGATCTCGGTCAGGTACGCGGCGTAGAGGGCGGCGTGGTCCGAGGTGCCGCGTGCGGTGAAGACCACGTGCTTCGGCCGGCGCTTTGCGATCACCGCCGCGACCTGGGCGATCGCGGCCGTCGAGGCCGGTTCCAGCAGTCGTGCGAAGCCCTCCGGCTGCTCGGCGACGTCCGCCGCCATGCCGGCTCCCGGTTGCGCCACGATGACCTCCTCATGCGCGATTCCCGCGCGTTCCATGCTCAACTCTGCACGATTTGACGCGTCAGAGCAATTCAGCGAGCAGCTTTGCGCAGTAGATCACCAACCGCCGTCGCCATGCCCTAGGCTCCCCAACCCAGGGAAAATTCCACGTACGAAGGGTCGACTCGGTGCCCGAGGGAACAGACGATCCCCGGCTCTCGGCCGAGGGAGAACTCGCGCTGGCCCGGCTGGCGCTGGACGAGGGCGATCTCCGGCACGCCGCCGGTCACCTGGCCGGAGCGATCGTGTACGCACCGACCATGCCCGAGGTGCACGAGGTGCTGGCCCAGCTCGCCGCCCGGTCCGGCGGCGGGGTCGACCTCTTCCCGCTCGACCAGCACCCGTTCATCGGTACCGTGGTGGCCCGCGCGCACCTGCTCGCCGCCGCCGGGCGCCCCGGCGACGGGCTGGAACTGCTCGCCGCCGCCACCGGGCACGTCCCGTCGGCCGACTGGGCCGGCGTGCCCTGGGTGAGCGCCCCCGAACTCCCCGGCCTGCTCGATCCGGACCGGATCGCCCGGGTGCTGATGCAGGTCTGCGCCGGCATCTCCGACCCGGTGCCGGAGACCGCCCGCGAACCGCTCTGGCCCTACCTGCGGCTGGCCCGGCACGCCGTGGCGGCGCATCCCCGGCACGGCCTGCTGCTCGGCGCGGCGTCCGCGCTGGCCCGCCGGGTCGGTGCGGTCGGCCAGGCTGTCGAGTGGGCCGGCCAGGGCGCCCGGGAACTGCCGTCGAAGCTCTCCGAGGTGTGGCTCGGCTACGCCTACCGCAGCGCCGGCCGGACCACCGAGGCGCTCGCGGCGCTGCGCCGGGCCGTCGACCACGACCCCGACGACCTCTCGGTGTACGCCGACATCGCCGGTACCCTCGCCGACCACGGCCGCCTCGACGAGGCGCTGGACTGGATCGACCGGGCGCTGGCCCGGGACCCGTCCTTCGACTGCGCGGTGCACACCGGTCACCGGCTGCGCTTCCGCCGCGACGGCGCGCTCGCCCACCTGGTGGCGCTGGCCGACTTCCAGCGGGACCATCCGGACGACTCGCACGAGCACAGCGACCTCGCCGAGTGCTGCCAGAACCAGCCGTGGCTGGGCCGGGTCCCGCCGGGCACCGAGGCGGTGGCGGTGGCGCTGCGGCAGCGGCTGGCCACCGGTGATCCGGCCGACGGCGCGCGGTTGCCGCTGGGTGGGCTGGAGCCGCCGAGCGCGATGCGGACACTGCACGGGGCAGCCCCGGCCCTGGTCGTCACGGTCGCCAGCACCCCGGAGCCGGATCTGCGCGAGCCACGCCGGCCGGTCGAACACCAACTCTGGCGGTACGCCGGCATCACCGCCGTACCGGCCGTGCCGGCGCCGCCCGACGTGGCGGTACGCCGAATCCAGCAGTTGGCCCACCCCGCCTGGCCGCATCCGCCGGCCGCCTACGACGCGGCGGTCGGGCTCGCCACGCTCGAACTCGACGACCTGCTCGGCCTGCTGGCCCATCCGCCGGCCCCGCCGGAGACCGAACTTGGCCGTACCCTGAGCCGGCACGACCCGACCCTCTGGGTGCGCTGCGTCCAGGTCTGGGTCTGCCTCGGGCTGCTGCACCACCGTACGGACGAGCCGTGGCCGGACTCGACCCGGCGCAGGGTACTGCTCGACCTGGTCTGGGGTGTCGAGGACTGGGTCACCGAGGCGGCCCTGTTCGCCCTGGTCACCGCTGCCTGGGTGGACCCGTCGGTGCGTACCGAGGTCGCCCGGGTCACCGCCGAACGGCTCGGCGACGCGGTCGAGGTGGCACAGCGGCGGCCGGTCACCGTGCTGCGTTCCCTGGCCTACCTGGTGCTGGCCACCCCGTCGGCCGAGCCGGCCGCGGTCGACACCGCCCGCCTGCTGCTCGCCCGGGACGGTTCTCCGGTCGCGCCCCGGCAGCGCCGGTTCGGCCGGCTGCTGGACCGGATGTGGCGGCGGTTCACCCGGCAGGGCGGCTGACCTCCCGGTACGGCCGTCGGATCGTGCGTGGACGACGGCGCGGCGCCGCCGTTGGCGAACAGACGCGGCGCCGCCGTTGGCGAACAGACGCGGCGCCGCCGTTGGCGAACAGACGCGGCGCCGCCGCTGACGAGCAGACGCGGCGCCGCCGCTGTCGGGCAGGGGCGGCGCCGCGCCGGCAGGTCAGCGCACGGGTGGGCTGGCCAGGGCTATCTCCGCCTGCTCCTCGGGAGTGTCGGTCTCGGCGGCCGGGCCGCCGCGTAGCGGGATCTCCTTGACGAACCAGGCCAGCACCGCGACGGCCAGCGCGAACGGTACCGCCCAGACGAAGACCGCGCCGATCGCGTCGGCGAGCCCGCCGAGCACGGCGTGCTGCTGCTCGGGCGGCAGCGATCGCAGCGCGGCCGGGTCGACGCCGCCGCCCTCGCCGCCGCCGGCCATCATCGGTCCGGCGGCGGAGTCGGCGAGCCGGTTGGCGAAGACCGCGCCGAAGAGCGAGATCCCGAAGGAACCGCCGATCGACCGGAAGAAGGTGGCCGCGCCGCTCGCCGCGCCGAGGTCCTTCTGCTCGACGCTGTTCTGCGCGATCAGCATCGAGGTCTGCATCAGGAAGCCCATCCCGACGCCGAGCACGATCATGTAGAGCGAGGACTCCAGCTTGCCGGTGTCGACGTCGAGCATGGCCAGCAGCGCCATGCCGGCGGTCATCACGATCCCGCCGACGATCGGGAAGGCCCGGTACCGGCCCGTCTTGGTGATCGCCCGACCGACCACGATCGACACCACCAGCATGCCGAACATCAACGGCAGCAGCAGCAGTCCGCTGTTGGTGGCCGAGGCGCCCTGCACGGTCTGCTGGAACAGCGGCAGGAAGTTCATCGAGCCGAACATCGCGAAGCCGAGCAGGAAGCCGATCACCGAGATCACCGCGAAGTTGCGGTTGGCGAAGAGGCTCAGCGGCAGGATCGGCTCCGGTACCCGGCGCTCGACCAGGGCGAAGGCGATCAGCGAGGCCACGGCGACGGCGGCCAGGCCGAGGATCTGGCCGGAGATCCAGTCGTACTCGTTGCCGCCCCAGGTGGTGACCAGCACGATCGCGGTGATGCCGACCGAGAGCAGCGCGGCGCCGAGCCAGTCGATCCGGTGCTCGGTGCGGTACTTCGGCAGGTGCATCCGGGTGGCCAGCAGGATCAGTGCCACGCCGCCGAGCGGCAGGTTGACGTAGAACGCCCACCGCCAGGAGAGGTGGTCGGTGATGAAGCCGCCGACCAGCGGACCGGCCACCATGGCGATGGCCATGATGCCGGCGATCATGCCCTGGTAGCGGCCCCGCTCCCGGGGCGAGACCAGGTCACCGATGATGGCCATCACGCCGACCATCAGGCCGCCCGCGCCGAGGCCCTGCACCGCGCGGAAGGCGATCAGCTCCATCATCCCGTCGCCGGGGCCGCCGAGCATCTCCGACCCGGCCATGCCGCAGAGTGCCGAGCCGAACAGGAACAGCACGATCGAGCTGAGGAAGACGGTCTTACGGCCGTAGAGGTCACCGAGCTTGCCCCAGATCGGCGTGGAGACGGTGGAACCGAGCACGTACGCGGTGACCACCCAGGTGAAGTGGTTGAGTCCGCCGAACTCGCCCACGATCCGGGGCAACGCGGTGCTGACGATCATGTTGTCGAGCATCGCGAGCATCATCGCGATCATCAGGCCGCCGAGGACGACCCTGATGTTGACTGGTCTTTCCGGCGCTTCCGCCATCGTGGTCATCGGTAGGCTCTCCCCCTGAGTGTGACCCGCTTACTTGCCGACCGGCTAGTGATTCTACTTGCCGTACGGTAAGTTGGGTGCCGGATGCCCGTCAAGTGATTAGGAGAGGTGGTCCGGGTGACCGGCAGCACAGGCGACACGCGGTCCCGGATCCAGGCTGTCGCCCTCGAACTCTTCACCGAGCAGGGCTACGAGAAGACCTCGCTCCGGGAGATCGCCGAGCGGCTCGGCGTCACCAAGGCCGCCCTCTACTACCACTTCAGGAGCAAGGACGACATCGTCCACAGCTTCGTCTCCGACCGGATCGAGCGGCTCGACCGGCTGATCGAGTGGGCCGCGGAACAGCCGGTCGACGCCGCCGGGCGCCGGGCTACGCTGCGCCGCTACTGCGAGGAGTTCTTCGGCGACGACGGCCGCAACGTGATGCGGTTCTTCGAGCAGAACCAGACCGTGGTCAAGCAGCTCTCCTCCGGCCAGATGATGCGGGAGCGGATGCTGCGGATCGCCGAGCTGCTCTCCCGGGCCGACCCCTCGCCGGCCGGGCAGCTCCGGGCCACGCTGGCGCTCTTCGCCGTACACGGCAGCCTCTTCGCGCTGCGCGGCGAGATCAGCACCAGGGAACGCCGGGAGCTCGCGCTCGGGATCGCCAACGAGTTGCTCGACCGGATCGGCGAGGTCCCCGCCAGGCGCGACGAGCCGGAGTCCGAGGCCGACGGCGCCGCGACCGCCGGAGTCGGCTAGCCCGTCGGTCTCAACCCCGGCTCGGCTCCGGCAGCACCGTCGGCGCGGCGCACAGGTCGAGGCGCAGCGCGAGCAGGTCCACGCCGGGGGCCGGCGACCAGTCCCGTTCCGGGGTACGCACGAAACCGAACCCCGCGTAGAGCCGGTGCGCGGGCGCGGAGAAGCTGCGGGTGCAGATCACCACCCGGGCGCAACCGAGCGACCTCGCCCGGTCCAGGCAGGCCCGGACCAGCGCCTTGCCGACGCCCCGGCCCTGCGCCCCCGGGTCCACCGCCAGCATCCGGAACTCCGCCTCACCCGGGCGGGAGAGTTCGGCGTACGTCGAACCGGGGAGCACGAAGAGCACCGAACCGACCAGTTCACCGGTCGCCTCGTCGGCAGCGACCAGCAGCTCGCCGGCACCGACCCGGGCCGGTACGTCGGCGAGCATCCGCTCGTAACCGTGCTCGCCGTCGAGCTGCCCGTCCGCCCGGTACGCCGCCACGGTGAGCCGGGCGATCGCGTCGAAGTCGGCCGGCTCGGCGGCCCGGACCAGCAGGCCGGTCATTCGATGACGGCGATCAGGTCGCCGTCCTGCACGACGTCGCCCTCGTTGACGGCGAGTTCCCGGAGCACCCCGTCCGACTCGGCCACCACCGGGATCTCCATCTTCATGGACTCGAGGATCACCAGCGTGTCGCCCTCGGACACCGAGTCGCCGGCCGTGGCCACGACCTTCCAGACGTTCGCCACCATCTCGGCGCGGATCTCCTCGGCCATCGGGTTCCCCCTCGTCGTCACTTTTGCCCTGCGACGGTATCCAATCATGCGACGAGCACCGGGGCGGGCACGGCGGCGGACGTCGCCGACGCCGCCGGGTGCTCGGCGGCCGGGCTGCCGGGTGTACCGCCTCGGCGGGGCCGACCGGCGACCATGGGAGGATTGCCCGGCGCGAGCAGAAACGGGCGGTCGACGACGCTGGTCGGCGCCGCCCACGGCAGACAGACGGAGGTCAGCATGGCGAAGAAGTCCCGGAAGAAGAAGGCGCGGAAGAAGAGCGCCGCCAACCACGGCAAGCGCCCCAACTCCTGAACTCGGCGCCGAGCCTGGGCGGCCGGGCGGGGCACGGGATCCGTCGGCGATCGCGGCAACGCTCGCCACAACCCGGCCCGCCCGGCGATCCGCGGCGACGACCGCGGTGCGGCCCTGGTCGGCCCACGGCCGACGGTTGCGCGACGCGGCCGGCCCCGGCCGGGTCGCGCAACCGTCGGGCGGGGACTCAGTCGGCGAGGTACTCCCGGGAGTCGGTCTCGAAGACCAGCTCCGCCAGGCGGACCCGCAGCCGCTCCCGAAGCTCGACGGGCGCGGTCTCGTTGCCGCAGCAGCGGGCGACCAGCGCCTTGACCTCCTGCTCGATACCGTACTCGCGCAGGCAGGGCGAGCACTCGTCGAGATGGTCCCGGATCAGGTTGCGCCGCTCGTCCGCGCACTCCAGGTCGAGGTAGAGGTATACCTCGGTGAGGACCTCACGGCAGTCCGTCTCGTGCGGTTCACCGCAACTCATCGCTCACACCTCCCGGCCAGCCGCAGCGGACCTGGTCGACGGGGCGGACGAGAAGCCCCGCTCGGCAGCGTAACGCTCGAGCAGCTTTCGTAGGTTCCGCCGGCCACGGTGCAACCGGGACATCACGGTGCCGATCGGCGTTCCCATGATGTCGGCGACCTCCTTGTAGGAGAACCCCTCGACGTCGGTGAGATAGACGGCGAGCCGGAACTCCTCCGGGAGCTGCTGCAACGCCTCTTTCACGTCGGTGTCCGGGAGCCGGTCCAGCGCCTCGGTCTCGGCCGAGCGCAGCCCGCTGGAGGTGTGCGACTCCGCCTCGGCGAGCTGCCAGTCGGTGATCTCCTCGGTGGGCGCCTGCACGGGCTGCCGCTGCCGGCGACGGTAGGAGTTGATGTAGGTGTTGGTCAGGATCCGGTAGAGCCACGCCTTGAGGTTCGTGCCCTCTTCGAACTGGTGGAACGCGGCGAACGCCTTCAGGAAGGTCTCCTGGACCAGGTCCTCCGCGTCGGCGGGGTTGCGGGTCATCCGCAGGCCGGCGGCGTACAACTGGTCGACGAAGGGCAGCGCGTCACGTTCGAACCGGGCCCTGCGCTCGTCCGTCTTCTCCGCTGTCAACCGGCCGTCTCCCTCGCCTCGGTACCGAACCGGCGCGGTGACCTTCTTCCCCACCACCGCAGCGTTATTCGGCTGTCCCGCCGAGGATACGCGGAAAGCGCGGGTCGGCGACTCCGTTCGGGCCGGGCCGGCACCCGCCCCGGGCCGGTCGCCGGACGACCGGGAGGGCGGAGCGTTCCGCCTCCGGTCGGGCCACCGCACCTCGCGGTCGTGCTCCAGGCTCCGTGTCTCGGTCGACACCGGGCAAACCCCCTCGTGGCTCCTTTGGCTTCCGGGAGTTGTAACCGCCGCACCGGGCGAGGCATTCCGTTCACCGCCCATCCCTGGCCCCGGCCGTGACCAATCCGACCGGATCTGCCACGGCTGGGACCAGGAAGGGCCTGGGAGGATGAAACCGGGCGCCACATCCGATTCGCGGAATCGCAGGCGGCGTCCGGCATCAGTTGGAGCAACGATCACGCCGGCAGGACAGAAACGGCCGGCGGGAGACCTCAGCCCGCCCAGCCCCGCTCGCGCAGCCAGCCGAGCACCAGTCCGGCCGTTCCCGCCGGGTCGAGCCGCAGGTCGTGCCGTTCGCCGGGCCGCACCTCGACCCGGATGCCCGGCTCCGCAGCCGGTACGCCGAACGGGTCCCGGTCGCCGTTGAGCACCACGGTCGGCAGCCCGGTACGCAGTTCCGCCGCCCGGGACCGCTCCGGTCGGCCGGGCGGATGGAGTGGAAAGGCGAGCGCGACGACCCCGGAGGCGCCCAGCACGGCGGCGGTGCGGCAGGCGACCCGGGCGCCGCTGGACCGGCCGCCGACCACCAGGGTGGGGGTCGGGTCGTACCGGCCCAGCAGCTCGGTGACGACCGCCACCCACGCCTCGTCCAGGTGACCGGCGGGGGCCGGTGCCCGCCGGCCGGCCACCCGGTACGGCTGGGTCACCCTGGCCACCGCGACCCCGGCCCCGACCGCCGCGTCCCGGAGCGCCACCAGGTCCGGCGCGTCCACGCTGCCGCCCGCACCGTGCCCGAGCACCAGCAGGGTCGCCGGGCGGGGACGCAGCAGGTCGACGTCCACCCGGGCGGGGCCCCGTGGAGTGTCGATCTCGTCACCGTGCCGCACGGCGCCACTGTATGGCACCGTCCACCGGGTGACCCGGCGGTCGGCGGTGGACGGGTCAGCGGCGGCTGGAACTGAGCGGGACGAGGGTCAACAGGCGGTCCCGGACCGGTGGTCCGGCGTCGCCGACCGCATCGGGATCACGCTCCACCTGGTCCCGCCAGGCGACCAACATCGCCCGGCGTTCACGCGGCGTGGTCGCTCCCCATACGCCGTGGCAGTCACCCACCTCAAGCGCCCAGGCGAGGCAGGGTCCCTGTACGTCACAGGTCCGGCACAGCGCGACGGCCGAGTCGGCCGGCTCGCTCGGTGCCGGGAAAAATGTTTCCGGGTCCACGCTCTGGCACACCCCCCGGGTACGCCAGGCATCGTCCAGACGCCGCTCACTGAGTGCCCGAAGCAGCCTCGGGTCTCGTCGTGCCGCGGCAACCTCGTGCGGGCGTGGCATCCGCGCCCGTGTCATTCACCCACCTCCCCCGTGGGACCGACGAAGATCGGTGAGTGCCGCTCGCCCGGTGCGAGCCGACACCCACTGCCGGCGCTGTGTTCTATCGCACCACCACGATGCGTGACAAGTGCTCTCGGCAAAGGTGTGGAAAACTGCGGGCGACGATCCACCTCGAAGGGTGGCAAATCGGTGCAGGCAAATACGCGGTTGCGTGCTCAGAACAGCGTCGACGCGACCGGTTCTTCTGGTAACGCGCGCAGCGGCGGGGCGGTGACCCGGGCCAGGAGTTCCGGACCGTCGTTCCGGACGTCTCCGACGCCCCTGCCGACCGGCCGGATCTCGATCTCGGCCAGCGACTTATCGTCCGGCGGCGCGAGCAGCAGGGCCGGGTCGTCGTCGCCGTCGAGCCAGTCGGACCAGCGCTGCCGGGGCAGCAGCAGCGGCATCCGGTCGTGCACCAGGGCCAGTTCGCCGAGCGCCGCCGTGGTGACCACGCTGCAGGTGAGCAGCGGGTCGCCGGCACCGCGCCAGACCGACCAGAGTCCGGCGAAGGCGAGCACCCCGCCGTCGCGCGGAGTCATGAAGTACGGCTGCTTGCCGCCGTCCCGGCTGACCCACTCGTACCAGCCGTCGGCCGGGACGAGGCAGCGGCGCCGGGCGAACGACTGCGCGTACGCCCGGGTGGTGGCGACCGTCTCGGCGCGGGCGTTGATCATGCGGGCGGCGCCCCGGGCGTCCTTGGCCCAGTGCGGCAGCAGACCCCACCGGGCCACGGAGAGCACCGAACCGCCCGAGTCGGGACAGACCCGCACGACCGGCACCGGATCGGTCGGCGCGACGTTGTAGTCGGCGGTGAGCCGCCCGCCGGTCTCGTCGTACGCCTCGAAGAGCGCGCTCAGATCGGCCGCGCTACGGGTGGTCGCGTACCTGCCGCACATGCTCGCCACGCTAGCGCCTCCGGCGCCGGCTGGCCGTCCCGTCAGGCGGGAGGGGCCGATGCTCCGATACGACGCCCCTGCCGACGGGGCAGAATGTACCGGTGCCGAATCTCACGGCGGTCCGTCCGCTCGAGCCCTGGACCGCGCCGACCGCGACCGACCCGGTCGCCTCGACGCTGCGGCTGCCCGGCTCCAAGTCGTTGACGGCCCGGGCGCTGGTGCTCAGCGCGGTGGCCGACGGCCCCTCCACGCTGCGGCACCCGCTCCGCGCCCGGGACACCGAGCTGATGGCCGCCGGGCTGCGCGGCATGGGCGCGCACGTCTCCATTGTGGACGACGAGCGCTGGCTGGTCCGGCCCCGTCCGCTCCAGGGCCCGGCCCACGTCGACGTCGGGCTCTCCGGCACGGTCATGCGGTTCGTGCCGCCGGTCGCCGGGCTCGCCGAGGGGCCGGTCACTTTCGACGGCGACCCGCACGCCCGGCTCCGCCCGCTCGGCCCGCTGGTCGGCGCGCTCCGCGCCATCGGGGTACGCATCGACACCACCGAGGGCGCCAGCCTGCCGCTGACCGTGCAGGGCGCCGGCCGGGTGCTCGGCGGCGAGGTCGTGATCGACGCCTCCGCCTCCAGCCAGTTCGTCTCCGGGCTGCTGCTCGGCGGGGCCCGGTTCGAGCGCGGGATCGTGGTCCGGCACGTCGGCCCGCCGGTCCCGTCCGCCCCGCACCTGCGGATGACCGTGCAGATGCTCCGGGCCGCCGGTGCCGCGGTCGACGACGCCACCCCGGACGTCTGGGTGGTGGAGCCGGGTCGGCTCTCCGGGCGAGGCTGGGACATCGAGCCGGACCTCTCCGGCGCGGTGCCGTTCTTCGCCGCCGCGCTGGTCACCGGGGGCACGGTGACCCTGCTCGGCTGGCCGCGCAGCAGCCTGCAACCGGTCGACACGCTGCGGGAACTGCTTTCCCGGATGGGCGGCGAGGTGACCCTGGGCACCGACGGTCTCACCGTGAGCGGCGCCGGCGGGATCCGTGGGATCGACGCCGACCTCTCCGACGTCAGCGAGTTCACCCCGGTGCTGGCCGCGCTCGCCGTACTGGCCGACTCGCCGTCCCGGCTGCGCGGGGTGGGGCACATCCGGGGCCACGAGACCGACCGGCTCGCCGCGCTGGCCCGGGAGCTGACCGGCCTCGGCGCCGATGTCGCCGACACCGCCGACGGGCTGGAGATCCGGCCCCGGCAGCTTCGCGGCGGGACGTTCCGGACCTACGCCGACCACCGGATGGCGCACGCGGCGGCGGTGATCGGGCTCGCCGTGCCCGGCGTCGAATTGGACGACGTGGCGTGTACCTCCAAGACCATGCCCGAGTTCCCGGCACTATGGTCGACGATGGTGACCGGAGGCGACGGGCGCCGATAGCCGGGACCGATCGGTCCCCTCGCTGGTCGCCGTCGCCGGAAGACGAGACGGGGAGCAGAGCTGGCGGGCAAGCGCGAGTACGACGAGGACGACGTACGGGTACGACCCGGGCGTTCGTCGCGCCCGCGTACCCGGACCAGGCCCCGGCACTCCGACGCCGTCGACGGCTTCGTGATCGCCGTCGACCGGGGCCGCTACACCTGCGTGGTCGGCGACGACCCGGCGGCCGGGCGGGGTGACCGGGCCGACAGCGGGATGGTCACCGCGATGCGCGCCCGCGAGCTGGGCCGCAAGTCGGTGGTCGTCGGCGACCGGGTCGCCCTGGTCGGGGACACCTCCGGGACGGCGGGAGCACTGGCCCGGATCGTCCGGATCACCGAGCGGACCTCCGTGCTGCGGCGTACCGCCGACGACGACGAGACCACCGCCGAGGGGCGGCTCGAACGGGTGGTGGTGGCCAACGCCGACCAGCTCGTGATCGTCAATTCGCTGGCCGACCCGCCGCCCCGGACCGGGTTCATCGACCGCTGCCTGGTGGCGGCGTACGACGCCGACATCGAGCCGCTGCTCTGCCTGACCAAGGCGGATCTGGCACCGCCCGACGGGGTACTCGGCTACTACGCCGAGCTGGACCTGCGGCACGTACTCGTCGGCCCCGGCTCGGACCTCGACGAGCTGCGCGGGCTGCTCGCCGAACGGATCTCGGTGCTGGTCGGGCACTCCGGGGTGGGCAAGTCGACGCTGGTGAACCGGCTGGTTCCGGAGGCGGACCGGGCGGTCGGCACGGTCAGCGCGATCGGCCGGGGCCGGCACACCTCCACCAGCGTGGTCGCGCTGCGCCTGCCGTCGCTGCCCGGCAACCGGCGCACCCATCCCGGCTGGATCATCGACACCCCCGGGATCCGCAGCTTCGGCCTGGCGCACGTCTCCGCCGAAAGCCTGCTGCACGGCTTCCCCGACCTGGTCGAGGGAACCGTCGAGTGCCCGCCGAACTGCGAGCACACCCCGGACGAGGCCGACTGCGCGCTCGACGCCTGGGTGGCGGCCGGCAACGCCGACCCGCGCCGGCTGGCGTCGTACCGCCGGCTGCTGGCCTCCCGGGCCGGAGACGTCGAGTAGCTCCGCCGGGCCGCTACCCGGGCAGGCCGTCGGGGTCGCTCGCGGCCGGGCCGGGGTCCAGGTCGACGGGGCCGCCGCTGCGCCAGTAGACGCCGTCCCGACGGGTCAGCAGCACCTCGTCGACGAGGTAGCGGCGCAGCGCAGCGTAGTCGTCGTACCAGGCCCGCAGCAGCGCGTTCACCTCCCGCTCGGAGTAGCGCACCCCCGGCTCGAAGGTCGTCACGACGTGTTCGAGCAGCAGCCGGCGCTTGCCCTGCGCGGCCGGCATCTGGGCGATCCGGCCGTCCCGGACGAAGGCCCGGAGCACCGCCGCGACGGCCCGGTCCGGGTCCAGCTCCGCGTCCGGTTCGGCGGAGGCGGGCGGACGGGCGCGGACCGCCTCCTTGAACGCACCGACCAGGGCGACCGCCCGGCCGTCCACCGTCTCGACCAGGCCGCCGGACTCCAGCCGGCGCAGCGCGGCGAGCACCGTCCGGGCCGGCAGCCCGGTCCGCTCCGCCACCTCGGCGACCTCGCCCGCGCCGAGCACCACGGCGGCGAAGGCGGCCAGCCGGTCCGGCTCGGCCAGCAGGCCGATCAACATTTCGGGGGACGCGTCGGAAATCGGTTCGGTGGCCACGGCGCGGGATGCTAACGCACCGGGGCGAAGCGGATCGAGTAGGTTTCCGCCATGGCCCGGTACGCGGACGACCTGTCCCTGGCGCACATGCTCGCCGACACCGCCGACTCGATCTCGATGGCCCGGTTCCGGGCCCTGGACCTGCACGTGGAGGCGAAGCCGGACCTGACGCCGGTCACCGACGCGGACACCGCCGTGGAACGCGCCGTCCGGGCCACCCTGGCCCGCACCCGGCCCCGCGACGGCGTGCTCGGCGAGGAGTACGGCGCCTCCGCCGCGCCCGCCGGAGCCGGCTCCCGGCAGTGGGTGGTCGACCCGATCGACGGCACCAAGAACTTCGTCCGGGGAGTGCCGATCTGGGCCACCCTGATCTCGCTGATGGACGGTGACGCCCCGGTCGTCGGGCTGGTGTCGGCACCGGCTCTGGGCCGCCGCTGGTGGGCGGCGACCGGACTCGGGGCGTACGCGGGCAGGCACCAGGCCGCCGCCACCCCGATCCGGGTCTCCGGGGTCGGCCGGCTCGCCGACGCCAGCTTCTGCTACTCCTCGCTGCACGGCTGGGAGGAGACCGGCCGGCTCGACCCGATGCTCGACATCCTCCGGTCGGTGTGGCGGAGCCGGGCGTACGGCGACTTCTACGGCTACATGCTCCTCGCCGAGGGGGCGGTCGACGCGATGGTCGAGCCGGAGCTGTCCCTGTGGGACGTGGCCGCGCTGATCCCGATCGTGACCGAGGCCGGCGGCGCCTTCACCGACCTTCAGGGACGGCCCGGTCCCGCCGGTGGCAGCGCGATCGCCAGCAACGGCAAACTGCACCAGGATCTGCTCGACCGGCTCGGCTAGCCGGCCGAGCGAAGCGACACAGCAGCCTCTATCCTCGCCAGGTGTCCACCGGTTGGTGCTTCCTCGCGGCCATGATCGCCGCTTACGGCGTGGCCAACCTGCTCCAGTCGATGGCCGCGACCCGGACCACCCTGCACCACACCTTCGACCCGGGGCTGCTGCTGCGGCTGGTCGGGCACCGCAGCTATCTGGTCGGGCTGACCTGCCAGGTGCTCGGCTTCGTCCTCGCCTTCCTGGCCCGCCGCGACCTGCCGCTCTTCCTGGTCCAGGCGAGCGTGGCGGCCGGGCTCGGCGTCACCGCCCTGCTCGGGGTGCTGGTGCTCAAGTGGCGGCTGCCGGCCGCCGAGGTCCTGCTGCTGGTACTCCTGCTGGTCGGGATCACCGCCCTGGTGCTGGCCGCGAAGCCGGCGCCGTCCCGGCAGCTCGGGACCGCCGGGGTGGTCGCGCTGGTCGTCGCGCTCGGCGTGATCGGCGCACTCGGTTTCCCGGCCGTACGCCTGCACGGCGTGCCGGGTTCGGTGGCGCTCGGCGCGCTCGCCGGGCTGGCGTTCTCGGCCGCCGCCGTGGCCGCCCGGCCGCTCGCCTCCGTGCACTCGTTCGACGCCTTCCTCCGGGATCCCCTGCTCTACCTGCTGATCGTGCACTCGATCGTCGGGCAGTTGCTGCTCGGCCTGGCGATGCAGCGCGGCTCGACCACGGCGGCGGTGGCCGCGATGGACGCCGCCGGGGCGGTACCGGCGGCGGTCGTCGGGCTGCTGCTCCTCGGCGACCGGATCTGGCCGGGCCGGGAGTGGCTGGCCGGGATCGGCTTCCTGGTCACCCTGGTCGCGGTGCTCGGCCTGACCCGGTACGCCGAGCCACAGCACCAGCACGGCCCGCTGCCCGACCAGCGCGGCCGGAACCTCCCGGTACGCTCCCCTGCGGCGCCACCGGCCCGAACGGGTCCCCGACTGCCGGGGTCGACGGCGGTGCCCGGCCGGCGCCGATCGGCCCCGATCGCACCGGTCCCCCGCCGCTGACCGTCGATCCCCGGAGCCGTCCCGGCCGGCCGGGGCGACCAGCGTCAGCTCGGAGCGGGCTGGCGTCGGCGTACCACCCGCTCGTAGAGGCGCTCCAGCGCGCCGGCCGTACGGTCCCAGGTGTAGCTGCACCGCACCCGGTCCACCGCCGCGTGCCCGTACGCGAACCGCTCCGCGTCGGCGGCGAGCAGCCGGCGCAGCGTCACGCCCAGCCCGCGTACGTCGCCGGGCGGGACGAGCCGGCCGGTGACCTCGTCGACCACGGTGTCCACGATGCCGCCCATCGAGTAGCCGACCACCGGTACGCCGCAGGCCATCGCCTCCAGCGGCACCCGTCCGGCGGAGGCGTACCGGGGGGTGCAGGCCACCACGTCGGCGGAGCGGTACCAGGCGGACATCTGGTCGTGCGGCACCGAGCCGACCAGTTTGATCTGGTCGGCGACCCCGCTGGACTCGGCGACCTCGCGCAGCCGGCGGGCCTCGGCGTGGTTGTTCAGGTGTTCGGCGGGCGGGCCACCGGCGATGACCAGCTCGACGTCCCCGACCAGCCGCAACGCCCGGATCAGGTCCTCCTGTCCGTGTCCCGGCTCCAGCCCGCCGGCGGCCAGGATGCGCGGTCGCCGGTCCCGGGGCACCGCCTCGCCCTCCGGGGCGAAGAGTTCGGTGTCCACGCCCGCCGGCACCACCACCACGGAGGCGCGCTGCAACCCCATCCGGGTCAGCTCGTCGACCTCGTCGGTGCACTGCGCCACCGCCATGTCCACGGCCCGGGTCAGCGCCCGCTCCAGCGGAATCCGCTGCCCCGGACCGCGGTACGCCTCGCCGAGGTGGCGCAGCTGCTCGACGCCGAGGGAGTGGAAGGTCTGCACGACCGGGATGACGGTGTCCCGGACGGCGCTCGCCGCCGCCAGGCCGCCGATCCAGAAGTGTCCGTGCACCACCTCGGGGGCCCACTCCCCGGCCCAGCGTTCGGTGAGCCAGCGGCCGAGTTCCGGCACGTACGGCACCAGCTCGGCGGTGCCGGTGGCCCGGGACGGACCCACCGGTACCCGCTCCACCCGGTAGCCGCCGATCTCGCTGACCGGCGGCGCGTCGGGGTCGTCGAGCCGCTCGTAGACCCGTACGTCGTGGCCCCGCCCGGTCAGCTCGACGGCCACCCGGGCCACGTGCTGGTGCGTGCCGGCGAACTGGCCGCGACGCTCGTGCGGCGGGCCGGCGTGTGCGCAGACGAGGCCAACGCGCATGGGTCACCTCCAGCGACGGCAAGGGCGGGCTAGGGCCGCTCGATCAGAGGCTCCCATTAACCACGGCGGGCCGAGCGGAAACCTGGCAAACCGGTCCGCCCACCCCACCGGCCGGGCCGTTCGTCGCTGACGGCCGGCGTCGCGGGGCCGGTCACCGACCGCGCCGTCGCCGTCCTTCCCGTTTCGTCGCCGGCTAACCGCACCGGCCCCGGCGGGGCCGGGAACGCGCGGTCGCGGCCGGCGGGGCGCCCGGTCGCCTTCGCCCGGTTACGGGTACCCGGCGAGCGGGTAGTGATCTGTCATGCGCGATGACGAGTTTCCGACGCCCGTGTCCGACCCGGAGGCGGAGGGCCTGCCCGGCACCGCCGACGACGACTCGACGGCCGGTGACGACGTCGCGACCGGTCGGGAGGCGGACGGCTGGGATCCCGCCGCACTTCCCACCGACCGGCCGCTGGCGGTGGACCGGTACGGCACCACCGCCGAGGAGCAGGCCGACGGCGAGTCGCTGGACTACCGGCTCTCCCAGGAGCGGCCCGACGTGCCGGTCGAGGACCCGTACGCCGGTACGGTCGACCGGGCGCTCTCGGACGAGGCGGACAGTGACGAGGCCGCCGCCGAGGCACAGCTCGACGCCGACGTGATGGATCCGGGTCCCACCTCCGACCCGAACTCCCCGGTCTCGATCTACGACCACGGCAACCTCGGGGACGCACCGGGCGGCGGCCCGGTCGGCCGGCTGGCGGAGCCGGACGAGGGTGCCCGGTACGACGACGAGCCCGACTCCGTCGCCGTGGACCGGGGTGCGGCGGGCGGCGGCGCGAGCGCCGAGGAGCTGGCGATCAACGAGACCCAGCCCCCGCCGTGACCCGACCGGTCCTCCCGAGCCGGTCAGTCGCCGTCGAGGCCCTGCTCGATGGCGTAGCGGGTGAGTTCGACCCGGTTGTGCAGTTGCAGCTTGCCGAGGGTGTTCTGCACGTGGTTCTGCACCGTACGGTGCGACAGTCCGAGCCGGGTGGCGATCCGTTTGTAGGACAGCCCTTTGGCGACCAGCCGGAGTACCTCGGTCTCCCGCTCGGTCAGCCGGGGCAGGTCGTCTCCGGGGGGTGCCGGCGCGGCGGCGATCCGCCGGTACTCCCCGAGCACCAGACCGGCCAGCCCGGGCGTGAAGACCGCGTCCCCGGCGGCGGTACGCCGCACCGCGTCGAGGAACTCCGCCGGACCGGCGGACTTGAGCAGGTAGCCGGTGGCCCCGGCCTTCACCGCGTCGAGCACGTCCTGTTCCTCGCCGCTGGCCGAGAGCATCAGCACCCGGACCCCGGGCAGTTCGGCCAGCAGTGCCCGGAGCACCTCGACACCGGAGATGTCCGGCAGTTGCAGGTCGAGTACGACCACGTCGGGCCGGGTGGCCGGGGCGACCCGGACCGCCTGCCGCCCCTCACCGGTGGTGGCGACGATGTGGTAGCCGGCCTCGGTGAGGTCGCGGGCCACCCCTTCTCTCCACATCGGATGGTCGTCCACCACCATCACCCGGACAGCCGGCACGCCCTCGTCGGTCACACCGGCGAGCCTAGACGAGCCGGTACCGTCCACACGATCACGTGCGCTGCCCGGGAATCGCGCGGTCGCGGGGGATCCGCAGCTCGACCTCCGTCCCCTCGCCTGGTGCGGAGCTGATCCGGACCGTGCCGCCGAGGTCGGCAATCCGGCCCTCGATCGACTGGACCACGCCGAGCCGCCCCTGACCGGCCGCCTCGGCGAGCCGTCCCGCCGGGATCCCCGGCCCGTCGTCGCGGACCGAGACGGTGACCGCCGCCGCGTCGTCCTCGACCAGTACCCAGCCCCGGCCACCGCCGTGCCGGGCCACGTTGTCCAGCGCCGCGCCCACCGCCGCCGCGACCTCACCGGCGGTTCCGGCGGGCAGCGGCACCGGGGTGGCCGGGGCGGCGATCGAGACCGTGGCCGAGGCGTACCGGCCGAGCAGCGAGCGCAGGTCGACCTCCTGGCGGTCCAGCCCGGTCGGTGCCCGGCTGGCGATCAGCGACCGCAGCGCCGCCTCCTGCTCCCCGGCGAGTCTGGCCAGTTCGGCCGCCTCGCCGTCGAGGTGTGCGCCCCGGCGCTGGACCAGGGCCAGCACTTGGAGGACCGAGTCGTGGATCCCCCGGGCCAACCGCTCCCGCTCCCGGGTCGCCGCCTCCAACTCGACGGCCTGCTGCAACCGCTCCTCGGCGATCACCGCCAGCCGGACGACGTGCCCGACGGCGATCCCGGCGAGCAGCATCAACGCGGCGCCGGTCAGCGACGCCTGGGCGAACCGTTCCCGGGCCACCAGGTCGGTGCCGCCGATCACCAGCGCCGCGACCACGCCGCGCCGCCGCCCGCCGGAGACCGCCCAGGCGAGTACCGGCCCGGCCAGCCAGGCGACGCTGGGTGGGGGTACCCCGTCGTTCAGCACCTCCCGGCCGACCACCCGGGGGGCGGCGACCACCACCGCCAGCACCACGGCCAGGTCGGCCACGAGCAGCGGCCAGCGTCGCCAGGCCGGATCGGCGTACGCGTAGCCGGCGAACACCGTCCAGCCGGTCATGGCCAGCAGCAGTACCGCGCCCGACACCGGATGGGTGTAGTCGCTCAGGTTGCGTACCGCCAACACGGCGACGTAGGCCAGGGCGGCGAACCGGTAGACGGCGATGGACCGCCACAGCGGCGCCTGGAGGCTGCCCGGCGGGTCGCGGCGGCGACCGCCCGGCGCGTCGCTCGTCGAGTCCGACACGCAGAGACCATCGCACAGCTTCGTTCGGCCGGAGGACCCCGCACGCCCGTCCGGGTCGACCGGCCGGCCCGGATGCGCAGCTACATACCCTGACGTAGGGTGGGAAAGCCACGAAAGGACTCGACGACCAGCGGTGGGACGGCCATGAGCGACATTGACCCCCTCGCGCCCACTGCTGTCGCGCCCGATGCGGCGCCTCCGCTGCTCACCGAGACCTTCGACGGCGACCGGGTGACCGAGATCCGGCACGCCGTCGCGGCACGCGCCGAGGCGGCCGGGCTCAGCGGCGCCCGCCTGGACGACTTCGTGCTGGCCGTCAACGAGCTGATGACCAACGCGGTACGGCACGGCGGCGGGCAGGGCTGGCTGCGGCTGTGGCGTACCGGAGAGATCCTCTACTGCCTCGTCTCCGACACCGGTGCCGGGATCGGGGCCGACCGGCTCGACGACCGGCGGCGCCCCCTGCCCGAAATCGCCGGCGGTTGGGGACTCTGGCTGGCCCGGCAGCTCAGCGACGAGATGGTGGTCGACAGCGGTCCGGCGGGCACCACCGTGCGGATCAGCGCCCACCTGGACGACACCGGGACCGAGCGGCCGACGGGGTGACTCCGGCTCCCGGGCCGGATGACGACGGCCCGGGCGCCGGGTACGGTGCTGCGCATGACCGGTCAGTTCGTCGCCGCGATCGATCAGGGCACCACCTCGTCCCGCTGCATCGTCTTCGACGCCTCCGGCGGCATCGTGTCGATGGCCCAGCGCGAGCACCGGCAGATCTTCCCCCGACCCGGCTGGGTCGAACACGACGCCGAGGAGATCTGGACCGCCGTCTGCCAGGTGGTGCCGGAGGCGCTGACCGAGGCGGGAATCGGCGCCGACCGGCTCGCCGCGATCGGCATCACCAACCAGCGGGAGACCACGGTGGTCTGGGACCGGGCCACCGGCCGGCCGGTGCACCACGCCATCGTCTGGCAGGACACCCGCACCGCGCCGCTGCTGCGCCGGCTCGACCGCGAGTACGGCGAGCAGCGCTTCCGGGAACGCACCGGGCTGCCGCTGGCCACCTACTTCTCCGGGCCGAAGCTGCGCTGGCTGCTCGACAACGTCGACGGGCTGCGGGACCGGGCCGACCGGGGCGAGGTGCTCTTCGGCACCATGGACAGTTGGCTGATCTGGAAGCTGACCGGGCGGCACGTCACCGACGTGACCAACGCCAGCCGGACCCTGCTGATGAACCTGCGGACCCTCGACTGGGATCCGGAACTCCTCGACGTGCTCGGCGTTCCGGCCGGGATGCTGCCGGAGATCCGCTCGTCGGCCGAGGTCTACGGCACCGCGGACGGCCTCCCCGGAAGCGGGAGCGCCGGGCCGCTGGCCGGGGTACCGGTGGCGGGCGCGCTCGGCGACCAGCAGGCGGCACTCTTCGGGCAGACCTGCTTCCATCCCGGCGAGGCGAAGTGCACCTACGGCACCGGCAGCTTCCTGCTGCTCAACACCGGCGCCAGTCCGGTGGCCTCCCGGCACGGGCTGCTCAGCACGGTCGGCTACCGGATCGGTGACCAGCCGGCGACGTACGCCCTGGAGGGGGCGATCGCGGTCACCGGGTCGCTGGTGCAGTGGCTGCGGGACAACCTCGGGCTGATCTCGAGCGCGCCGGAGGTCGAGGAGCTGGCCCGGACCGTCGAGGACAACGGCGGCTGCTACGTCGTACCGGCCTTCTCCGGGCTGTTCGCCCCGCACTGGCGCAGCGACGCCCGGGGGGTCATCGCGGGACTGACCGGCTACGTCACCAAGGGGCACCTGGCCCGGGCCGTGCTGGAGGCGAGCGCCTGGCAGACCCGCGAGGTGGTCGACGCGATGAACGCCGACTCGGACGTGGCGCTGCGCCGGCTCCGGGTGGACGGCGGGATGACCGCCAACGAGCTGCTGATGCAGTTCCTCGCCGACGTACTCGACGTACCGGTGGTCCGCCCCGAGGTCAGCGAGACCACCTGCCTCGGTGCCGCGTACGCCGCCGGCCTGGCGGTCGGCTTCTGGCCGGACCTTGAGACGCTGCGCGCGCAGTGGCGCCAGGACGCCGACTGGACACCGGCGATGGAGCCGGCGCACCGGGACCGCGAGCTGCGCAACTGGCGCAAGGCGGTGGCCCGCACCCTGGACTGGGTCGAGGAGGAGTGACGGCGCCGACGGATCGCGGAGGGCCTCAGGCGACCGGGTCGCGGACCAGGGACGAGCTGCACACGGTCGCCGAGGCGCTGGGCAGCAGGCTGCTGGAGACCCGGCGGCTGGCCGGCGGGTTCTCCCACGAGACCTGCCTGGTCACCCTCGCCGACGGCGAGGTGGTCGTCCGGCTCGGCGGCCCCGACCCGGCGATCGAGGCCGCGGTCATGGCGGCCGCCCGCCGGTACGTCCCGGTGCCCGAGGTACTGCTCGTGCTGCCGGCCGCCGACGGGGATCCGGACGCCCGCCCGGCGACGGCGATCGAGTACGTGTCGGGCAGCCCGCTGGAGCAGGTGCTCGCCGCCGACGGGGTGGCGCTCTCCGGCCTCGGTGTCGAGGTGGGCCGGGTGGTCGCCGGCATCGGCGCGGTGACGTACGACCGGCCCGGCTTCTTCACCGACGAGCGGCTCACCGTACGCGCGGAATCCCCGTGGTCGGCGCAGTTGCCCGAGGTCGTGGTGGGCTGCATGGCCGTGACCGAGCGGCTCGACCGGCCCACCCGGGACGCCTGGGCGACCCTGTGCGGCACCCACGCCCCGGCACTGGCCCGGGTGGACGGCCACGCCCGACTGGTGCACTCCGACATCAACCCGAAGAACATCCTGGTCAGCCGGGACGGCGGGAGCTGGCGGGTGGTCGCCGTACTGGACTGGGAGTTCGGCTATTCCGGCTGCCCGTACGCCGATGCCGCCAACATGCTGCGGTTCGGCGCCGACTATCCGGCCGAGTTCGTCGGCGGCTTCCGGGCCGGGTACGCCGCCCACCAGCCCGCCGACCTGCCGCTGCCGCCGGACTGGGCCTACCTTGGCCGGGTGTTGGACATGTTCGCGCTCAGCGACCTCGTCACCCGGCCCGCCGGAAATCCCGTCGCCGACCAGGCGGCACAGGTGATCCGCCGCTGGGTCGAGGCGGGCCTACCGGACTGAACCGCTGGCCGGGGAGAGGCGACGTCACCGGCCCGGCGGGCGACCGTCGAGCCGGGCGACCCGGCGTGGCCCGGCGGTACGCCGGTAGCTGGCGTCCAGCAGCTCACCGATCTCGGCCCGGTCGGTGTCGTCGGTGAGATCCACCCCGACCCACCCGTAGGCACCCAGGTACATCGGCAGGTAGCAGTGCTCTTCGGCCAGCAGCGCCTCGCGCTCGTCGGGGTCGACCAGGACGAGCACCGACTGCTCGTGCTGCCGGTGGCCGCCGTCGACCTTCACCGATCCGCCGTAGTAGGCGAAGACCTTGGTGGTGTGGAAGGTGGGGCGCCCGTGCGAGACCTTCTCGGCCGCGTCCGGAAAGGCCAGCGCGAGCGACCGTACCCGGTGCAGCAGCGGATCCGACTCGTCGAACATGATCGGGTGTCCCATACCGGAAGCCTCGCACGGCGGGTGCCGCCCCTGGCCGGGGCGGCACCCCACTGTGTGAGAACGCGTCCGCGACTCAGGTGTGGCAGAGGATGCCCAGGTCGTCGACCCAGGTTCCCAACTGCACGCCGTTGACGCCGATCAGCGAGACCCGGACCAGGATGTCCGTCGGGCCGTGGTTCCACGAGGTGGAGACGAAGGTGTACGGCGCAGCGCCGCTGAGCACCACCGTCTTCAGCGCCACGTACGTGAAGCTCTTCGGCTCGATGATCTCGAAGTTGATCTGCTGGGTGGCGAGTACCGGGTTCACCCAGATGCCCGCCGTGCAGCTCGTGGTCGGCGGCAGGAAGACCCGCCGGCCGACCGAGGAGAAGCCGGCGCTGCGCATCGAGAGGAACCCGTCCTTGACCCCGTTGTGGGTTTGCAGCGAGCTGATCCCGCCGGTGCCGTCACCGACGTGGCTGAAGCTCCAGTTCGCCGCCTGGGCGCCCTCGAAGCCGTCCTGGACGGTGATGATCGCGGCGCTGGCCGGGGACGCCGTCCCGGCGAGCAGGGCCACGGTCAGTCCGAGCAGGAGCGCCGCCGCCCCGATCCGCCGGCCCGGCCTCCCGGCTGTCCCGGGGACGGTCGCACCCGGTGACCGCACGAAGAGCTTGCGGAACGGACTGCGCTGGCGGAGCGGACTGCGGAGGAAGATGGATCGCATTACTGATCACCTCGTGATCTGGCTGGTGGGGCGCCCGTCGCACCCCGCTGAGGAGATGTCTAGTCGCCGACTCGTTGTCCGGCTTCGGCCCGCCGCCCCGGACAATCAACTCCGGACAGTCGACCGACGAGCTACCACGAGTGAGGAAGACAGTGCCGCGACCAGAGGGCGCACTCGGGCCCGGTACCCCGCAGGTGCGGGAGTTCGCCGCCGGGCTTCGCCTGCTTCGGGAGAAGGCCGGCCTGCCCGGCTACCGGGAGCTGTCCCGGCGGGCGCACTTCTCCGCCACCACCCTCTCCGAGGCGGCCGGCGGGCGTCGGCTGCCGACCCTCGCCGTAACCCTGGCGTACGTCACCGCGTGCGGCGGTGACCCGGTCGAGTGGGAGGCCCGGTGGCGCCAGATCGCCCGGGACGAGTTGCCTACCCCCACCCCGCCCCATCCGGACGACGCTCCCTACCAGGGTCTGCTGGCGTACGGGCCGGAGCGGGCGGAGTGGTTCTTCGGCCGCGAGGACGTCGTCGACGACCTGCGGCGGCGGCTGGCCGCCCGGCGGTTCGTGGCGCTGTTCGGCGCCTCCGGCAGCGGCAAGTCCTCGGTACTCCGGGCCGGGCTGGTGCCCACCGTCACGAGCCGGCCGGAACAACCGCCGGTGCTCGTGCTGACCCCCGGCCCGGATCCGCTCGGCGAGTTGGCGGTACAGCTCGCCCGGCTGCTCCGGGTTCCGGCCGGCGCGCTCCGCGCGGATCTCGCCGCCGACCCGGCGCGGCTGCACCTGGCGGTCCGGCAACTGCTGGCCGACGCCCCCGCCGAGGTCGACCTGTGGCTGGTGGTCGACCAGTTCGAGGAGATCTTCACGCTCTGCCGGGACGCCGACGGCCGGGCCGGGTTCGTGGCGGCGCTGCTGGCCGCCGTCGCCGCGCCGGAGAGCCGGCTGCGGGTCGTACTCGGGGTACGCGCCGACTTCTACGGGCACTGCGCCGAGCTGCCCGAGCTGGTGGCGGCGCTGGCCGACGCCCAGGTCCTGGTCGGGCCGATGACCGCCGCCCAGGTCCGGGACGCGGTGGTACGCCCCGCCGAGCGGGCCGGTGCGATGGTCGAGGGCGCCCTGGTCTCCACCATCGTGGCCCAGGTCGCCGGCCGGGCCGGTGCGCTGCCGGTCGCCTCGCACGTGCTGCTGGAGGCGTGGCGGCGCCGCCGGGGCAGCGCGGTGACCCTGGCCGGTTACCAGGCGGCCGGTGGGATCGACGGCGCGGTGGCGCAGACCGCCGAACGGGTCTGGCAGGAGTTCGACCCGGGACAGCGGCGGGCGGCCCGGCACGTACTGCTGCGGATGGTGGAGATCGGCACCGCGGACGAGTCGGCGGCCCCACTGGACCGGCCCGGGTTGCCGACCGCCCGCCGGGTGGACCGGGCCGAACTGGCCGAGACGGACGCGCTGACCTCGGGCGTACTGGAGCGGCTGGCCGCCGCCCGACTGGTCACCCTGGACGACCGCTCGGTACGGCTGGCCCACGAGGCGCTGCTCGACGCCTGGCCCCGGCTGCACCGCTGGCTCGCCGAGGACCTCGACGGGGTACGCGTGCACCGGCAGCTCACCCAGGCGGCGGCGGGATGGCGGTCGCTCGGCCACGACCCGGGCGGGCTGTACCGGGGCCTGGCGCTGTCCCGGGCCCAGGCGTGGGCGCAGGCGCACCCGGAGAGCCTGACCAGCGCGGAACGGGAGTACCTGGACGCCAGCCGGCGGGCCGAGGACCGCCGGGCGACCGGTCGGCGGCGGCGTCGGCAACTGCTCGGCGCCGCGCTGGCGGTCGTCGTCTCGGTGGTGACCGTGCTCGCCTCGCTGGCGGTGGTGCAGGCCGGGCAGGCGCGGGGGCAGCGGGATCTCGCCGTACACCGGCAACTGGTCGCCGGGGCGCGGGCCCAGATGTCCCGCGATCCGCAACTGGCGTTCCTGCTGGCCCGGCGGGCCTTCGAGGTGCGGCCGGACGCCGAGGCCGAGACGGTGCTGCGGCAGGCGACGCTGAGCTGGCGCGGGATCGAGGGTCGGCAGGTCTTCGCCGCGCCGGTCAGGCAGGCGGCGCTGACCCCGGACGCCCGGTACGCCGTCGCCGCCGGGGAGCGCAAGTCGATACAGCTCTGGCAGCCGGCCGCGCCCGACCGGCCGCCGGTGCCGCTGGCACAGCCGGGTCCGGAGGTGCTGACCGCGCTGGCGATCAGCCCGGACGGTCGACGGGTCGCCAGTGCCGGCGAGTCCGCCTCGGTGCGGCTCTGGGACACCGCCGAACCCGACCGCGCCCCGGTGTCCCTCTCCGGTCACCGTGGTCCGGTCCGGGACGTCGCGTTCAGCCCGGACGGTCGCCGACTCGCCACCGGGGACGGGGCCGGCGTGGTCCGGATCTGGGAGCTGACCGGCACACCACAGGCCCGCGCACTGCCGGCCGCCCGCGGCTTCGTCTTCTCGCTGGCCTGGTCGCCGGACGGACAGCGGCTCGCCGTGGCCAGCACCGGCGACCCGACCCGGATCTGGCGGGTCGCCGAACCGGAGCGGACGCCGACGGTACTGCCCGACTCCACCGGTACCGCCGACGGCCTGCTCTTCAGCCCGGACGGCGGGCGGATCGCCGGCGTCGACAACGCCACCACCGAGGACGGCGGCGTACTGCGGATCTGGCCGACCGACGGCGGCCAGCCGACCGTACTCGGCCGGCAGCGCAGCGCGTTTCCGGCCGCGTTCAGCCCGGACGGCCGCCGGCTGGTCACCAAGAACGCGTACGGCGTGATCACGATCTGGGACCCGACCGGTGCCTTCGACCCGCTGCCGCTGCGCGGGCACGCCGGTACGGTCTGCGCGGTCGCGCTGACCCCGGACGGCCGGCTGGTCAGCGTGGGGCAGGACGGCACCGTCCGGCGCTGGGACGTCGGGGGCCCGTTCGACCCGGCGATCGCACAACCGCACGACGGCCTGGTGCACGCCGCCCGGTTCAGCCCGGACGGCAGCCACCTGGCCAGCGCGGGCATCTTCGACGGTACGGTCCGGATCTGGCCGGTACCGGCCGACCGGGCCGGCCCGCCCCGCGCCGCCGGTTCCGCCGCCCGGGTCGTACTGCCCGGGCACGCCGGGATGACCATGGACGTCGCGTTCGCGCCGGACGGGCGGCGGCTGGCCAGTCTCGACGCGGCCGGCACGGTCCGGCTCTGGGACTGGTCGACCGGGCGGCAACTGGTCGCGTTCGAGGCGGGCCGGGCGACCCGGGTGGTGTTCGGGCCCGACGGCCGGCGGCTGTTGACCAGTGGTGGCGCCGGTATCCGGCTCTGGGACCGTCTCGACGGTCGACCCGTCGCCGTGGACCTGGCGTCGAGCGGCTCGGGTGCGGCGTTCAGCCCGGACGGCGCCCGGGTGGCGACCGGCACCGAGGACGGCGGCGTGCGGGTCCGGACCGTCGACGGGGACGCGGTCGCCACCCTGCCCGGCGGTGCCGATCCGGTCAGCTCGGTGTCGTTCAGCCCCGACGGCGGTTCGGTGGCCGGGCTGAGCCGGGACAGCACCATCCGGGTCTGGCCCGCGACCGGCGGTGCCGCCCGGGTGGTGCTTCCCTCGGCCGGCCAGGGTGCCGCCACCACCCGGCTCGGCTACACGCCGGACGGGCGGCACCTGGCGATCCTCGGCGGCGGCGAGGAGCTGGTCGGGATCCAGCTCTGGGCGGCCGGCGGCGCGACCGAACCGGTGACCCTGCGTACCCTCGGCCCGGGGCCGCTCGGCTTCGCGTTCGCCCCGGACGGCGAGCGGGTCGCCACCGTGCACTCCGACGGCTCGGTACGGATCTGGCGCTGTGACGTCTGCGGTCCGGTCGACCGGCTGCTCGGCACCGCGGCCACCCGGGCCACCCGGCCGTTCACCCCGGACGAGCGGCGGGCGTTCCTGTTGGACGGTGCGCGGCCGGGCCGGCCGGATGCGTGAGCCGGCCCACCCGGCGGCGGGTCAGCGCGTCGTGGTGGCCCTGCTCCGGCCGCACCGGCCCGACCGCCGCACCGTGGCCCTCATGGACCGGGCTCACCCTCGCCGGCCTGCCCGCCACCGTGCCGCTGGTCATCGTCTCCGTGGTCGTCTCGATAGTCGTCTCGGCCCCGCTCTTCGCGCTGGCCGGACGAGCTATCCGGCGGACGGCCTCGCGGTGCTGCCCGCCGCCGCCCCGCTGGCCCTGGTCGCCGGTGGGCTGATCGCCCCGCCCACCGTCCCGCACCCCGGCGAGCCGACGCCCGCGGCCGCGCCGCTCCCCGCCGCTCCCCGCCGCCGCGCCGGTCGCCGGCCAGCCCTGAGCCGGCACATCGACCCCGAGGAGGCCAACCCGTCCGCGCCGCCGGCTCCACGCTTCGTCGCTGACAGTTCGCCGGCAGGTCGTTATGGCGTGACCTCTTCGGTGGACCTGCACGACGGTGAGCCCCTGCGGATCGCGATCGGCACGGAGGGGTACGGCATCCAGCGGATCCGACTCTGGCAGCGGGAAGTGGACAGCGAACGGTTCCGGCCGGCCGAACTGGCCGCTACCAGCGGCGGCCGGTGAGCCGTTCGTACACCTCGACGTAGCGGGCCCGGGCGGCCTCGACGAACTCCGGCGGCATCTCCGGGGCCGGCCCGGTCTTGTCCCAGCCGGTGCCGACCGCCCAGTCCCGGACGAACTGCTTGCTCAGCGAGAGCTGCTCCCGGCCCGGCTGGTAGGAGTCGGCCGGCCAGAACCGCGACGAGTCGGAGGTGAGCACCTCGTCGCCGAGCGTCATCGTGCCGTCCGCCGCCCAGCCGAGTTCGAGTTTGGTGTCGGCGACCAGGATGCCCCGGTCGGCCGCCAGTTCGGCGCCGCGCCGGTAGACGGCGAGGGTGATCTCGCGGAGCCGCTCGGCGGTCTCGGACCCGACCTTCGCCACCACGTCGTCGAAGGTGATCGCCTCGTCGTGCTCACCCTGCGGTGCCTTGGTGGTCGGCGTGAAGATCGGCTCCGGCAGGATCGACGCCTCCACCAGGCCGGGTGGCAGCGGTACGCCGCAGACGGAACCGCTCCGCTCGTACTCCTTGATGCCGGAACCGGTCAGGTAGCCCCGCGCGATGCACTCGACCGGGATCATCTCCAGCCGGCGGACCCGGATCGCCCGCCCGGCCCACTGCGCCGGCACGTCGGTGGCCGAGACGACGTGGTTCGGCACCAGGTCGGCGAGTTGGTCGAACCACCAGAGCGAGAGCGCGGTGAGCAGTTTGCCCTTGTCCGGAATCGGGGTCGGCAGCGCCACGTCGTAGACCGACACCCGGTCGGAGGCGACCAGGATCAGGTCGTCGCCGTCGGCGTAGACGTCCCTGACCTTGCCCGAATGCAGCAGTTCCACGTGACCAAGTACATCACGGTCGCCGGGCCGGACCCGGTGCGGCCCGCGCCGGCCCGGTCGCCGGGCCGACCCCGACATCCGGTCCGTTCCGGGCAGCGGTTGGGAGGATCCTGCCCGTACGGGCGTTGACACCCGCCGAGGCCGGCTGTGTAAATGATCCGGTTGCCGTCACAGCTGACCCGGTGTTGTCGTCAGGAGTTGTCGTGCCTCTTCCCCTCCCCTCCCCCGTGGCAGCCAGACCGCCGGCCGGCCGACTCGGCCGGCGCCTGGGTGCCGCGCTGCTCGTCGTCGTCACCGCGCTCTCCGCCGGCTGCACCGCCGAGGACGCCGCGCCACAGGACGACAAGGTCGAACTCTCCGTCTTCTGGTGGGGCGGCGACCGGCGGGCCGAGTTGACCAAGCAGGCGCTGGAGGTCTACACCAAGCGCTACCCGGACGTCACCTTCAAGTTCACCTTCCAGGGCAACGCCGGCTACTTCGACCGGCTCTCCACGGAGGCCGCCGCCGGGAACGCCCCGGACATCTTCCAGATCGACGACAACTACCTCACCGAGTACGCCCAGCGGGAGATCCTGCTGGACCTGACCGACTACGTCCGGACCGACGTGCTGGACCTGCGCAAGCTGCCCGCCGGTCTGGCGCAGTCCAGTCAGGTGACCGGGCGTACGGTCGCCGCCGCGGCGGCGGAGAACACCCCCGGCCTGATCTACAACAAGAGCCTGCTCGACCGGTACGACCTGCCCGAGCCGCAGATCGGGATGTCCTACCAGGACTACCTGACGTGGGCCGAGCAGGTCACCGAACGCACCGACGGCGAGGTCTTCGGCACCATGGACCCGTCCGCCGACTACAAGGCGCTCTGGCTCTGGTTGCGCTCGCAGGACAAGGAGCTCTACCGGGGCCGGCAGGTGGGCTTCACCGAGAGCGACCTGGCCCGCTGGTTCGAGCTGTGGGCCGACGCCCGGGAGCGCGGAGCGGCCCCGCCGCCGCAGGTGATCCAGCCCGCGAACAGCGGTGACGTGACCAAGCAACTGGTGGCCAGCGGCCAGGCGGCGACCTCGTTCGTCTGGTCCAACCAGCTACCGGAGTTGCAGAAGCTGACCAAGGACAAGCTCAAGGTGGTCAGCTATCCCGGCAACCCGGCCGCGCACTGGGCCCGCGCCTCGCTCTACTGGGCCGCCTTCCGGGGTACCCGCCATCCGGACATCGTCGTGCACGTCATCGACTTCCTGGTCAACGACGCCGTGGCCGGCGAGATCCTCGGTACCGAGCGGGGGCTGAGCGCCAACCTGGACGTACGGCGGACCGTGGAGGCATCGCTGACCGACGAGAGCATGAAGCAGTCGGTGGCCTTCGAGACCACCATGACGGAGAAGTTCGGACCGGCGCCGGTACCGCCGCCGAAGGGGCACGCCACGGTCAAGCAACTGCTGATCCAGGCGGCGGAGAGCGTCCAGTTCGGCAAGGCTTCCCCGCGTACGGCCGCGGCGTCCTTCATCAGCCAGGCGAACGCCGCGCTGACGAGCTGACCGCCGGGGAGGGACCCGTCCACCGTTCTGCGTCGGCGGAGGGGTCCCTTCCCTCACCCGGAGACCGGGTCCGCCCGGCCCAGCGCACGGGGCGGCGGCTGCCTGCCGGGCCGGATCACCCGGTGCGGCTGTTCAGCGCTTCCCCCCCGACCGGCGGTTGCGCATGACGAGGACCAGGACGGCGACGATCACGCCGACCACGATCAGGCAGCAGACCAGTCCCCAGATCCCGAAGCTGCCCCGGGCCCGACGCCCCCGGGCCGCCTCCAGCACCATCTCGCCGGGCCCGCTCGACGCCCAGGCGACGGCCGGTACGAACACTGTCAACGCCGCCGTACCGAGCACTGCGGTCAGGCGGACCCACCAGTTCCGGAAAATCTCCATGGCTACATCCTCGGGGCTACCCGCAAGTCCCGCCGGCAACGCGGCCGATCACCAGACGGGAACCCGCTCAGCCCCGGTGGCCGTACACCACGAGCGCGACGAGCAGAGACCCGAACGCCGCGCAGCTGAGTACGACCCGGAGCAGGTTCCACGCCCGCCACCTCGCCTCGTCGAAGTCCCGGCGTACCCCGGCGAGGTCGGCGATCCGGTCCGGGGCGCCGGCCGCCTTGATCGCGTCGTTGCGCGGTACGTTCACCGCCAGGGTGATCACGATCACCGCGAGTTGGAGCACGAACGCCACGACGGTCCACGGCAGCCCGCCGCGCCCCTCCGCCGGCAGGTGCAGGGCGGCGGCGACACCGGTGAGGACCAGGGCACCGAAGAAGCAGGACATGAACCACGGGTTGATGATCGCCCGGTCGATGGCCTGGAAGGCGCCCACGAAGGTACGGTCGTCGGTCCGGCCCAGCCCGGGCATGATCGTGTGTGCGTACAGCACGAAGACGCCGGCCACCAGTCCGGTGGTCAGCGCGGCAGCGCCCAGTACGGCCCCGGTCACCAATCGTCCGCCCTCCCGTCGGTCCGCGCCGGCAGTTCCGGCAGTGGCAGTATCACCGAACTACCCGGGCCGCCCAAGCCCGCCGCGAGCGCGGTCCGGCCCCCCAGACGATCATCTGGAGGGCCGGTCAGAGTTACGGTCCGAGCGGTGGCGGCTCAGCGGGCAGTGACCGGGAGGGGCTCGGCCCCGACGGTCGCGGTGGCCCGACGGCGGCGGGACGGCAGCATGACCGTCGGGTGGGCGATGCTCCAGGCGGCACCCGCACAGATGAACTCCTTGTACCGGGCGGCCGCCCTGCCGGTGAGGGCCGAGGACTTGGCCTGGTCGTCGGCGGTCACGAACTGGATGATGCCGTCGTGGCGGCCGAGGCTGACGCACTGCTGGACGTAGCGGATCGTGTTGTCGGGCATCCTGCGGCCGGTCAGCCGCGCCGCGATGGCGTCGGCGGCCTTCCAGGCCATCGGAATCCCCGAGGCGCAGGACATCCGCAGTGGCCGGCCGCCCGCTCCCTCCGCCAGCCCGGCGTCGCCGACGGCGTAGACGTCGGGGTGCGAGACCGAACGCATGGTGTCGTCGACGACGATCTGCCCGGTGTCGGCGACCGCCAGGGTGGTGGCGGCGGCGATCGGGTGGGTGGCGAAGCCGGTCGTCCAGACGGTCACCTGGGCCGGGATCCGCTCGTCGGTACCGGTCACCACGTCGGTCTCGTCGACGCGTACGACGTCGGTGTGCTCGTGGGTGGTGATGCCGAGCCGGTCGAAGACTGCGCGCAGGTGCCGCCGGGCCTTGTCGCTCAGCCAGTCGCCGAGGCTGCCACGGGTGGCGATCGCGATGTCGAGGTCCGGCCTGGCCTCGGCGATCTCGGTGGCCGCCTCGATGCCGGTGAGGCCGCCGCCGACGACCAGTACGGTGGCACCCGCACCGAGTTCGTGCAGCCGCTCGCGCAACCGCAGCGCGCCCGGCCGGCTGGCGACGTGGTGGGCGTGCTCGGCGACACCGGGTACCCCGTGGTCGGCGACGGTGCTGCCGAGGGCGTAGACGAGGGTGTCGTAACCGATCTGGCCGGCGCCGTGCCGGTCCGCGATGTCGACGGTCCGGCGGGTGACATCGACGGCGGTGACCCGGGCCGGTAGTAGCCGGACACCCGTGCCCGCGAAGATGTCACGCAACGGGCGGGGCCGCAGCTCCTGCCCGACCGCGAGCTGGTGCAGCCGGACCCGCTCGACGAAATCGGGGTCGGCGTTGACCAGGGTGATCTCGATGTCGTCGGAGTGGAGCCGACGGGCGAGGCGCCCGGCGGCGTGGGCCCCGGCGTAACCGGCCCCGAGGACGACAATGCGGTGCTTCATGGTTCCGCTCCTGTCTGGTGTGGCCTGCTCGCCTCCTGAACCGGATAGCGGCACGATCCCTGACAGGAGTCGCTGTAACCTGCGTCACCGGCCGGGGCCGGGCGGCCCGATCAGCCCAGGCCGGGTGGCTCTCCGCGATCGGAGGCGGACCACTGGCGCGTCACGCGTTCCAGCTTGTCGGGGTTGGCCTGGACATGGATCGCGGCCACACCGTCCGGGGTGACGTCGAGCGACATGACGCCGACCACCCGCTCACCGACCGCGACCAGCACGGCGGGGGCGTCGTTGACGACGACGGCGTGCATGGTGAAACTGCCCCCGACCAGGGCCTCGAAGGTGGCCCGCTTGGCGTCGTTCGGCGCGAAGACGCTCCGGAGGAACCGCGCGATGCCGAGCGCACCGACGACCGGGGTGCTGCGGGCCGGGACCCGGCCGCCGCCGTCGGACATGCTCACCGCGTCGTCGGTCAGCAGCCTGACCAGTGGCTCGGTGTCGCCGCTGACGGCGGCGGCGATGAACTCCTCGGCGATCTTCTTCGCGGCGGAGGCGTCGATCTCGATCCGGACCCGGTCGGTGCTGACGTGCTGCCTGGCCCGCCGGTAGATCTGCTGGCAGTTCGCCTCGGTGATGTCGAGGATCCGGGCGATCTCGCCGTGCGGGTAGCCGAATGCCTCGCGCAGCACGTAGACCACGCGCTCGTTCGGCGACAGCCGCTCCATGAGGGTGAGTACCGCGATCGAGACCAGTTCGCGCTGTTCGGCGGTTTCGGCCGGGCCGAGCATCCGGTCCCCGGCGAGGAGCGGCTCCGGCAGCCAACTCCCCACGTACCTCTCGCGCCTGGCCCGTGCCGAGGTGAGCTGGTTGAGGCAGACGTTGCTGAGTACCTTCGTCAGCCACGCCTCGGGCGTTTCGATGTGTTCCCGGTCGGCCGCCTGCCACCGCAGAAACGTGTCCTGGACCGCGTCCTCGGCGTCGGTCGCCGAGCCCAGCAGGCGGTAGGCGATCGCCTCCAGGCGGCCCCTGGAGCGCTCGAAGAGGTCGACCTCGTGCGTGCTGAGCATCGCCACCAGTTAAGCACGCCGGCCGGAGCCGGCAACGCCGGGCGATCCTCCTCGCCGGCATCCCCGGCGATGTCGGGGCCGGTCGGCTGGTGACCTGAAAACGGCCCCTCGGAAAGATCCGAGGGGCCGTTTCTCGTTGGTAGCGGGGACAGGATTTGAACCTGCGACCTCTGGGTTATGAGCCCAGCGAGCTACCGAGCTGCTCCACCCCGCGTCGCCGGATGAACCCTAGCCCAACTGGCGCCGAAGTCCAACTCAAATAGAAACACCGGCGGTGCAAGGGAACCCCGGCAGCAGCAGAGGACACGTGCAGCGCAAGGAACGGCGGCGAGGCAAAGCAGACCGGCGGAAGGAATGCCGGAAAAGCAAGAACCCGGCCCCCATGTTTGAGGATCCGGGTTCTATCTGATGGTTCTGTGGTAGCGGGGACAGGATTTGAACCTGCGACCTCTGGGTTATGAGCCCAGCGAGCTACCGAGCTGCTCCACCCCGCGTCGGCTCGTTAACCCTAGCGCACGCCGCCCACGCCCCGCAAAACAGGGCCGGAACTGCCCGACGACGGCGATGTCACCGCCGCCGGGCAGCCACGTACGACCTGGTCAGCCGCTCGGCGATGCCGGCGCGCTGGGCGTACCGCCACTCGCCCCGGGTGAGCCGGCCGGGGCCGGAGACCCGCCCGGAGCCGGTGCCCGGTTACCGCTCGCCCGCTGGGCGTTCTGGAACTCGGTCATCGCCTCGTCGAGCGCCTTGAGCGCGCGGCCGTACCGCTCGAAGTCACCGGCGGTCTGGGCCGCCTTGACCTCGACGATCGCGGCCTGCACCTTGCTCGCGGCTGCGGCCAGCTCCGGCGTGAGCTGCGGGTTGGTGTCCGCCGGTGGTGCCGTCGGGGTGGGCGTCGGGTTGGTGCCGCCGTCGGTAGGTGGCGGTGGCGTCGTCGGGGTGGTCGGGGCGGCCTTCTTGCCCTGCTCGACGAGCTGTTTGATGCCCTCTTCGAGACTGTTCGCCAACACGACGTACTGGCCGCCGTCGCCGTACGAGAGCAGCACCCGTTGCAGCAGCGGATAGGCGTTCGTCTGGTTGCTCTTCACGTAGACCGGTTCGACGTAGAGCATGCCGTCGCCGAAGGGCAGCGAGAGCAGGTTGCCGTACTGCACCTGGGCCTGGTTCGAGGAGAGCAGGTTGAGTTCCTGCCGGATGTTGGCGTTGTTGGTCATCTTCTGGTGCACCTGGACCGGCCCGGAGACCGCCGTCTGGTCGGGCAGTTCCAGCACCTCCAACCGGGGCTGGCCGTTCAGGTACGACCCGCTGATCAGCGCGGCGAGGTTCTGCCGGCCGGCCGGGGTGACCGCCGAGGTGAGTTGGAAGCGTGGCGCGTCCTGCCCCGGCAGCTTGGTGTAGAGGTAGTACGGCGGCTGCCGCTCACCGGAGTCCGGCGCGTCCGGCGCGTTCGGCACCTCCCAGAAGTCCTGCCCGGAGAAGAACTCGGACGGGTCCGTGACGTGGAACTTCGCCAGCAGGTTGCGCTGCACCTTGAACAGGTCGGCCGGGTAGCGGAAGTGTGCCGCCAGGGCGGCGGGGATCTCCGACTTCGGCTTCACCAGGTCGCCGCCGAACGCCTTGTTCCAGGCCTTCAGCACCGGGTCGGTCTCGTCGAACTGGTAGAGCTGCACCGTGCCGTCGTACGCGTCGACGGTCGCCTTCACCGAGTTCCGGATGTAGTTGACGTTCTCCCGGGCCAGTTCGAAGGTGCCGAGCCCGGTCAGCTCGTCGGCGGTCTCCTGCTGGAGGTTCACCTGCTCGGCGTACGGGTAGGTGGCCGCCGTGGTGTAGCCGTCGACGATCCACTGGATCCGCCCGTCGACCACCGCCGGGTACGGGTCGCCGTCCAGGGTGAGGAAGGGCGCGACCTTCTCCACCCGGTCGCGCGGGTTACGCACGTAGAGCAGCTTGGAGGCGTCGTTGATCGCGCCGGAGAGGACGAAGTTCGGCTCCTGCTCCTTGATCGCGTAGAGCAGTTGACGACCGAAGGAACCGATCTCGACCCCGCCCGAGCCGGTGTAGGTGTAGTACTGCTCGCCACCGTCCCGGCCGGTCGGCCGGTCGAACTCGACCGGGTTCTCGCCCTCGGGCTGCCCGACGATCGCGTAGTCGCTGCCGTCCATCTGCTCGCCGTAGTAGATCCGCGGCTGGGTGGCCGGGATCGTCTCGTTCGCCGACGAGCAGGCCTCCTCGGCGCGCTCGCCGAGGAAGCCGGAGACGAAGTACGGCTGCCCGCCGCAGACCACCTGGTTGGCGGGGGCACCGACCAGGCCGTACCCGTGGGTGAAGACGGTGTGCCGGTTGATCCAGTTGCTCTGCTGGTCGGTCAGCTCCAGGTAGTTGATCTCCCGCATCCCGACGACGTAGTCCTGGGTTTCCCCGTTGACCTGGTAGCGGTCGATGTCGAGCTTCGGGCCGAAGTCGTAGAAGCCTCGCACCTGCTGGAGCTGGGTGTAGGTCTCTGAGACCAGTTGCGGGTCCAGCAGCCGGATGTTCGGCACCACCGAGGTGTCGGTGGCCAGCGACTCCGGCGGCTTCAGGTTCGCCGCGTTGTACGGCGCCATCACCGTGGTGGCGAGCCCGAACGAGTCCCGGGTGGCGTTGATGCTGCGCTCGATGTACGCCGCTTCCTTGTCCTTGACGCTCGGCTTGACCTCGAAGGTCTGCACCGCCCACGGGTAGATGCCGCCGATCGCCACCGCCGAGATGCCGAGCAGGGCGAGCGAGATGCCGGGCCAGACGAGGTTCCGGATGAAGGCGTTGGAGAAGAGGATGATCGCCAGCGCGACCACCACCGAGATGTAGGCCAGGATCTCCTTCGCCGGCAGCAGCGCGTTGATGTCGGCGTAGCCGGCGCCGTGCAGGTCGACGCCCTCGTTGAACTCCAGCAGCATCGCCCGCCGGTCGAGCACGTAGGCCAGCGCCTTGAGCAGCACGAAGACCGCGACCAGGGTGGTCAGGTGGGCCCGGGCGGCGCTGGTCATCCGGTCACCGACGCCCTGGAGCCGGACTCCGCCGAAGATGTAGTGCATCGCCAGCGAGCCGATCACGGCGAGCACCACGGCGGTGAAGCCGACGCCGAGCAGATAGCGCAGGAACGGGAACTGGAAGACGTAGAACCCGATATCGATCTTGAATTCCGGGTCCTCGATGCCGAAGCTCTGCGAGTTGCGGAACAGCATCCACTGACCCCAGCGGGTCTGCGCGGAGAGGCCGGCGAAGAGCCCGACGACCACCCCGATCGCGACCAGCCAGGTGCCGATCCGGGGCGCCAGCACCGAACGGTAGCGCTCCAGGGTCACCTGCTCCGGCGAGTTCGGCCGGAGCACCGGCCGCAGCCGGTAGGCCAGCCACATGTTGCCGCCGACCAGCAGCGCCATGGCCAGGCCGATCACCACGAAGAGCAGGATCCGGGTGACCAGCACCCCGCTGAAGACCCGGGTGTAGTTGACCTCGTCGAACCAGAGCCAGTCGGTCCAGGCCTGGACGCCCCAGCCCAGCAGGGTTAGGAGCAGGAACACCCCGAGGAGTACGCCGACCGTGACGCGACCGCGTCGACTCATTCTTGGTAGGGGGCTGCTACGCATGACCACTGTTGGCTCCGCACCTTCGGCAATGACCGGCTCTGATCAGAGCACCTAGACTACGGGGTGTTCCTGAGTCCGACCGGTCCCCCTTCGGGCCCCCGGTGGTTCAGCACTTCGGCGGCTCGCCTCCGGCCCGGATCGTGTCCAGCGCGCTCAGTGCCTCGTCGAGGGTTCCGACCCGGGCCATCGGCAGCCCGGACTGGGCGTTGCGGACGGCTTCCTCGCAATTTCCGGCCGGTACCAGGAAATACTTCGCGCCCGCGTTCTTCGCGCCGACCAGTTTCTGCGGGATACCGCCGATCGGACCGACCTCGCCCAGGTCGTCGATGGTGCCGGTACCAGCGATGATCTTTCCGCCGGTCAGGTCCTCGGTCCGGATCTTGTCGATGATGCCGAGCGCGAACATCAGCCCGGCACTGGGCCCGCCGATGTCCCCGAGGTCGATTTTCAGTTCGAACGGGTGCGGTTGCCGCTGCTCGATCTCCACCCCGATCCGGGGCGGGTTGTTGTCGGTGGTCGCGCTGACGATGGTCGCGGTGGCCGGCTTGCCGTCCCGGGTGTAGCCGATCTTCAGCCGGGAGCCGGCCGGCCGCGCCCGGATCAGGTCGGTGAGGCTGCTCGCCACCACCACCGGCTTGTCGTCGACCGAGGTGAACACGTCGCCGACCTTGAGGATCCCCTCCGACGGGCCACCCGCCGTGACGCTCTTGACCACCACCTGCACCGGGTAGCCGAGTTCGCGCAGTGCCGCCGTCTCGGCACTGGTCTGCGAGGCGGCGAAGTCCTCCGCGTTGCGCTCCTCCACCTGCTGCTGGGTCTGACCCGGCGGGTAGATCAACTCGTACGGCACCACGGCCTCGTCCGAGGAGAACCAGCCGGCGATCGCGGAGAGCAGCTTGACGTCGGGCTGCACGCCGACCGTGGTCAGCCGGAGTTGTCCGGCCGACGTCGAGGTCTCCCGGCCGGACACCTGGATCACCTCTTTGTCGTCCTGCCGGCCCAGCGTGTCCACCGTCGGCCCCGGACCGAGCACCACGTACGGGATCGGGGCGGCGAGTACGCCGATGCTGAGCAGGGCGGTGAGCACCGCGCCGAGCAGAACAGTGACACCGCGACGTCTCATGGCCGCCAAGCCTACCCAGCCGGCACCTCCGGGCCGGCCCGCCAACCCGAGGTTCGCCCTCGGCGTGACACCTGGGCAGGCGGCGCACCGCCCGGCGCGCGTACCGTGGACGCGTGCCTGATATTCCGTTCGGCTTCGCCCTGCCGGGTGGCCAGCCGCCCGACCCCAACGACCCGCAGCAGATGCAGCAGTTCATGGCGCAACTGCAACAGCTGCTCGCCGCGCCGGGCAGCGGCCCGGTCAACTGGGACCTGGCCCGCCAGGTCGCGGCCAGCCAGCTCTCCTCGGCCGGCGACCCGGCCGTGACGCCGTACGAGCGCAACGCCGTCGAGGAGGCGCTCCGGCTGGCCGACCTCTGGCTCGACCCGACCTCGGCACACCCCTCCGGGATCCGCACCTCCGTGGCGTGGAACCGGAACGAGTGGATCTACAAGACGCTGGACGTCTGGAAGAAGCTCTGCGACCCGGTGGCCGGGCGGATGGTCGCCGCGATGGGCGACCTGGTGCCGCCGGAGGCCCGGGCGCAGCTCGGCCCGATGCAGTCCATGCTGACCACGCTGGGCGGGGCGCTCTTCGGCGGCCAGCTCGGGCAGGCGCTCGGCTCGCTCGCCGCCGAGGTGCTCTCGGCCGGCGACATCGGCCTGCCGCTCGGTCCGGCCGGCACGGCCGCGCTGCTGCCGGCGAACATCCGGGCGTACGGCGAGGGCCTCGAACTCCCGGAGGACGAGGTACGCCTCTACGTCGCGCTGCGCGAGGCCGCCCACCAGCGGCTCTTCCAGCACGTACCGTGGCTGCGCGGGCACGTCCTGACCACCGTCGAGATGTACGCCAACGGCATCACGGTGAACCGGGAGGCGATCGAGGAGGCGATGGGCCGGTTCGACCCGATGAACCCGGAGTCGATGCAGGCGCTCTCGGTCGAGGGCATCTTCACCCCCGAGGACACTCCGGCGCAGAAGGCCTCGCTGGCCCGGCTGGAGACCGCGCTGGCCCTGGTCGAGGGCTGGGTGTGCCACGTCGTCGACACCGCCGCCGCCGAGCGGCTGCCGAACGTGAACCGGCTCTCCGAGGCGTTCCGCCGGCGTCGGGCGGCCGGCGGTCCGGCCGAGCAGACCTTCGCGGCGCTGGTCGGGCTGGAGCTGCGCCCCCGCCGGCTGCGCGAGGCCGCCGCGCTCTGGGCGGCGCTCACCGAGCACCGCGGCATCGCCGGCCGGGACGCGCTCTGGGGACACCCGGACCTGCTCCCGGCCGAGGAGGACTTCGCCGACCCGGACGCCTTCGCCCGGTCCCAACTCGACCTTGGCGATCTGGAGGACTTCGACTTTGGCAAGCCCGGGTCCGAGGACGACTCCGGCGAGCCGGACTCGGAGCGACGCGACCCGGAGTGACGACACCTCGGGGGCGCCGAGCGGTGCCCCCGAGGTGAGCCGGCACTCGGGCGCGCAGCGGTGCGCCCCGGAGCGGCCGGCGCCCCGGGCGGGCATGCGGGGTGCGGGTGGTGACGGCACACCCCGCGGTGGGCGGTGGACGTCCCGGCGTCAGCCGCCGAGCAGTACCCGGGTGGTGTCCCAGCCCTCGACCGCCGGATCGAGCGTCGCGAGGTCGGCCGGGCCGCGGAGCCGACGCCAGCCCGGCGCCACCGCCACCTCTGCCGGTCGCGGTGCGGCACCGCGCACCAGCTCCACCCCGGCGGTGTCGAGGTCGAGTTCCGGCAGCCAGTCCGGTGCGGGTAGCCGGGCCGCCAGGCCGAGCAGGCCGGCACCGGCGTTCGTCGCCGGGGCGACCGCGACGGTGCGGCTGGTCAGCGGGCGGAGCAGCTTGCCGAGGATCAGGCCGGGCACGTCGGGCGCGTCGGCGACGAGCACGGCGGCCTGGTCGTAGCCGTCCCGGGTCGCGGCGTCGAACGCCGCCCCGACCCGGTGGCTCGGCAGGTCGTAGACCGGCATGCCGGGCCAGGCGACCGCGTCGGCCAGCGCGCGGTCGGGAGCGGTCGCGGCGATCGCCGGCTCCACCTGGGCCAGGGTGGCGACCAGGTCGACCACGTCCTCGGCGAGTGCCGACCGCCAGCGGTCCGGGTCGGTCCCGGGCGGCGCCCAGGCGACGGGTCCGAGCATCACCACGATCACACGGCGGGTCACCCGCCGACCTTACCGACCTTCCGGGCCGGGCACCCGGCCCGGCCGCACCGCCCGTCCGGGTTCGACCGGGCGCACCGGTACGGGCTCAGTCCGGCAGGAGGATCCCGCTGGTCGCGGCGACGCCCTCCAGGTAGCCGCGGGCCCGTTCCGTCTTCGGATAGCGCCCGACCAGTTCCCAGAACCGTGCGTTGTGACTGGGCACGACGAGGTGGGCCAGCTCGTGCAGCAGCACGTAGTCGATCACCCACTCCGGCATCTCCTGGATCCGGTGCGAGATCCGGATCGTCCGGTCGGCCGGGGTGCAGGAGCCCCACCGCCCGTTCTGGTTCGTCACCCACCGTACGCTGGCCGGCACCGCCGCCCTGCCGTGCTCACTCAGGTAGCGGTCGATCAGCCGGCGGGACCGGAGCAGCAGCTCCTCGTCGGAACGCCCGAGCCGCTCCTCCCGGGCGGCGAGCCGGGCGAGCATCCGATCCACCCACTCGGTCTCCTCGGCGCGGGAGAACTGGTCGGGGATGAGCACGACGACGCGCTCGCCGTCCCGATAGGCGGACACCGTCCGGCGCCGGCGCTGACTGCGCCGTACCTCGACGACCGGCTTCCGCAACCCCGCCATTAGCGGCCCGCGCAGCCCCGGGTTTCGTTCACGATGGAAAACTAATGCTTACTGACCAGGTCACCGCAAGAGTCAACCCATAGATAGCCGCCGGAAAAATACCAGTTAGCGACGAGCCGTCCGGAAAAAATTCATTGCGGTGATCGCTCGCACGCCCATGATCGGCTCCGATCGCCCCTCCGGGCGCCGTACGGGGCGAGCGCCGGAGGCAACCGTAAACGATCATCCGCCGACCTCGCCAGGCCCCTCGATCAGCGATCTGGCGTGGTTCATCCGGCGTGTCCCTGCGAAACTGACTTATCCGACCTATTCCGGCATGCACACTCTGGTCGTCGGCTTCCTCACAGTGTCGACAGATTGCTGACATGGAACTGCCCAGACCTGGGTAGGGTCCGCGGACCGGCGGTCACATCGGTGACCGCGGAGAAACCCCAGCGCTGGCGCCCACGTGGCCGCCCGCCGCCGGGCGCACGCCAGGCTCGCGAGAGCCGGCGGATGAGACGAGGAGGGCACCGTGGCCGAGAAGGCCCAGACCTACAACGGGTACTGCGTGAAGTGCAAGGAAAAGCGTGACTTCGAGGGCAACGTCGAGGTTTCCAAGACGGGCATGAACATGGCCAAGGGCAAGTGCCCGGTCTGCGGCACGACCGTCAACCGGATCCTCGGCAAGGCCAAGGTCTGATCATCGAGAACCACGCGGAACTGCGGGAAGGGGTGGCCGAGCGCCACCCCTTCCCGCTTTCACTGTCGCGCTACGGACACCCGGTGTGATGTCCGCGCGGCGACAAAAGTTACCGATCGGTTGTGGATAACCGCCCAGATCCTGTGGATAGAGCAGTGCACAGCCCCCAACCGCTGTGGACAACCGCTGCCCGCCCGCACCCGAGCGGTGACAGCGTGTCGCTCCATGACCCGAACCGTGCTGCCCCGCCCCACCCTGCTGCCGGGACTCGCCCGACTCTGGCGTGACCGGCACACCCTGCAACTCGGCCTGGACCCCCGGCGCGCCGTCCTGGTCGAGGTCGCCAACCCGTCCGCCGGCCGACTGCTGGACCTGCTCGACGGCAGTCGCAGCGAGCGGGCCGTCCTCGACCACGCGGAAACGATCAACGTGTCCCGGGACGACGCCCGTACCCTGATCGACACCCTGCGCGCCGCCGGCCTGGTGGTCGCCGCGCAGACCCTGCTCCCCACCGACCTGCCCGAGCCGGCCCGGCAGCGGCTCTCCGCCGAGGCGGCGGCGCTCGCCCTGCACGGCCGGGACTCGCCCGGCACCCCGGCCCAACTGCTCCGGCGCCGGGCAGCGGCCCGGGTCGTGGTGACCGGTCAGGGCCGGCTCGCCGCCCCGGTGGCGGTCACCCTGGCCCATGCCGGCGTCGGCCAGGTGCACCCGGACCTGCGCGGGCAGGTCCGGCCGGCGGACATCGTCGGCGGCGGCGGACTGCTGGCCACCGACGTACGCCGGCCCAGCGCCGCCGCCGTCGCGGACGCGATCGCCCGCTCCGTACCCGGAACCACCACCCGAGCCGTCCGGCGCGGTACCGCCGACCTGGTGGTCCAGGTCGGGGCCGACCGCCCCGCCGGACTACTCGCCGCCGGCTACGCCCAGCAGCGGCAGGCCCACCTGCTGCTGACCATGCGCGACGGCGTCCCGGTGGTCGGCCCACTGGTCCGGGCCGCCGGATCGCCCTGCCTCAACTGCGTCGACCTGCACCGCCGGGACCGCGATCCGGGCTGGCCCGGCCTCGCCGCCCAGCTCGCCGCAGGGGACGGCCAGGAACCCTGCCTGACCTCGACCCTGGTCACGGCGGTCGGATACGCGGTCGGCGAGGTCCTCACCTTCCTCGACGGCGGTACGCCGGAGACGGTGGGCGGGGCGGTCGAGGTGACCGGTGCCGGACGGCTGCGCCGCCGTACCTGGCCGCCACATCCGGCATGTGGCTGCACCCGACGACGACGCGGTACGCCGTCCCGCCGCGCCCCGCGCCCGCCGGAAACCCCACGTCCACCCGAAGCCCCGCCCCGGTCCGCGGATCCGGATCCGGACCCGGGGACCGGCTGAGACCGCGCGGCGGACGTGCCCCGGCGACCTCCCCGTCGGCCCGGTCCGGTCGGCGCGCCGGGGACCGGCGGAACCGCCCGAGCGGAACAGACGTGAAGCTTGTTCCACGGACCGGACCAGCGCGCCGGGCCCACCCAGTCGGGCACGGCCCGGGACGGCGGGGCGGATTCCGGCGCCCGGATCAGGTCCCGGCCGGTCCGCGGCGGCGAGGACGTGGCCTGAGCCACCCGCCGACGGCGGACCGGATCTCGTCGAGTCGGTAACAATGATCTGGTGACCGACATCCCGCGCCGCGCCGTCTCCCGGACCGCCAAGCTCGCCGCACTGCCACTCGGCTTCGCTGGCCGGACCGTCCTCGGCGTCGGCAAGCGGGTCACCGGCCTCGCCTCCGAGGTGATCTCCAACGAGATCCAGCAGCGCACCGCCGAGCAGCTCTTCAGCGTGCTTGGCCAGCTCAAGGGCGGGGCGATGAAGTTCGGGCAGGCTCTGTCGGTCTTCGAGGCGGCGCTGCCCGAGGAGATCGCGGCGCCGTACCGGCAGGCGCTGACCAAGCTCCAGGAGTCGGCTCCGCCGCTGCCGGCGGCCAGCGTGCACAAGGTGCTCGCCGAGCAGCTCGGGCCGGACTGGCGGTCGCTGTTCGTCGAGTTCGACGACAAGCCGGCCGCGGCGGCCAGCATCGGCCAGGTACACCGGGCGATCTGGAAGGTCGAGGGCGGCAGCACCCCGGCCGTCCGGCGGCGCGGCGCGAAGGCGGCGGCCAAGACGGGTACCCCGACCCCGGCGGGTCGGCCGGTCGCGGTCAAGGTGCAGTACCCGGGTGCCGGACCGGCGCTCCTCTCCGACCTGAAGCAACTCTCCCGGCTCGGTGGCATGTTCCGGGCGATCCAGCCGGGCCTGGACATCAAACCGCTGCTCAGCGAGTTGCGGGAGCGGATCAGCGAGGAGCTGGACTACGAGCTCGAGGCGGAGTCGCAGCGGGTCTTCGCCGCCGCGTACGCCGACGACCCGGAGATCTTCGTACCGGGTGTGGTCGCCGCCTCGCCCCGGGTGTTGGTCACCGACTGGGTCGAGGGCACCCCGATGTCGGCGATCATCGACTCGGGGTCCGAGAGCGAGCGCGACCAGGCCGGCCGGCTGATGGCCACCCTGCACTTCTCGGCCCCGATGCGCGCCGGACTGCTGCACGCCGATCCGCACCCCGGCAACTTCCGGCTGCTGCCGGACGGGCGACTCGGCGTGATCGACTTCGGTGCGGTGGCCCGGCTCCCCGGCGGGCACCCGGAACCGATCGGTCGGCTGGTCCGGCTGGCCCTGGCCGGTGACGCCGACGCGGTGGTGGCCGGCCTGCGCGAGGAGGGGTTCATCCGGCCCGACACCCCGATCGACGCCCAGGCGGTACTCGACTTCCTGATGCCGATCCTGCAACCGCTCTCGGTCGAGGAGTTCCGGTTCACCCGGGCCTGGCTGCGGGTCGAGGCGGCCCGGCTGGCCAACCCGCGCTCCCCGGCGTACCAGCTCTCGCGGCAGCTCAACCTGCCGCCGTCGTACCTGCTGATCCACCGGGTGACCCTCGGCTCGATCGGGGTGCTCTGCCAGTTGGAGGCGAAGGCGCCCTACCGGGGCATCGTGGAGCGCTGGCTGCCGGGATTCGCCCCGGTGGCCTGAGCCACCACGGGTACGTCACGGCGCCGGGCCGGCCACGGCGGGATTCCTCCCGCCGCGACCGGCCCGGCTGTTTCGGTGTCAGGTTGGGTACGTACCGACGGCCTCGGCCGACGGCTCAGAAGCTGCCCAGCTCGCGGGCGGCCCGACGACGGGCCTCCAGCGCGATGGTGCGGGCGGATCGGGTTGCCTCAGTGCTCGTGGTGCTGCGACCGGCCTGAGGCAGGCGCATTCGAGCCCGTGACAACGCTTCGTGGATGAGATGCATCTTGGTGGCTCCGTCTCGGATGGGCATGGCAGTGATGGTTTTCGACACCGCGGCCATCGCGGTGTTCGGCGCCGATACCAGACCGGCGTTCGTACGGATCGGGTTCATGTCAGGCCGCCAACCGGACCGCGCTGCGCGACTCGGCAAGGCCACTGGCCGCCAGCCGCGCCTGGGCCTCGACCCGCAGCGCCGCGTCACGGGCGACATCCTCCTTGCGCGGGCGACCACGGGGCCGCTTGCGCGGAACGACCGCGCCACGCTCGAAGATCTCGCCGCCCCAGACGCCCCACGGCTCCGCCCGGTCCACCGCACCGGCGAGGCACTCGACGCGCAGCGGGCAGTCCCCGCAGAGCGACTTGGCCAGCTCCAGCTCGGCAGGCGAGTCGGCGAACCACAGGTCGGGGTCGAACTTCCGGCAGGGCAGGTTCGCCTCCAGCTCGACGTTCGCGTCGAGGGGGGCCAACGCCAGACTCATCGCCCGGTCACCTCTCTCTCGTTTCGATCTCGTAGATCGCTGTTCCGACTTACTTTCGGCAGTGCGGAAATGACTAAGGCCGCGGATCCCGGTGTACGGGGTCCGCGGCCTCGAGGTGAGCCGGCTGGTCTGTGTTAGACCGGTCTCCCTCGAGGTGGAACCCCGCTGACATCCATCCGCTTGACGCCGACACGGATGCCATTGCCCGTGAATCCATTGGTCCCCTGGTGCTCAGCGGACGCGGGGGCCTGAACCAGCTCGGCCTGGGTCAGGACCTGGTGCGCCTGCGAGCGCTGGAGGAGATCAGTGATCAGCATGCAGCCGACCTCTGACACCGGAGCTGGGGCAGCAGGCAGCGCCCACGGTCGCTGGGTGACATAGGTCGTCCCCATTGGGGCCACCTCCTGACTCTCACTCGTCGCCAACATCGGACTCGTCCCCCTCTTGAACAGCCTGAAAGCCGCCGCTCGCGAGGTGTGCCATGAGGCTATTCCTCCTCCCGGCGCGAGGGCAAACGAATTACGGCGGGAGTTCGGAACTTTCTTCCGACAGCCGCCGACCAGCCCTCGGCTCAGCCCGGGGCCGGCTCGGTCGGCTCCTCCGTCAGCAGTACGTCCTGCACGCCGACGCCGCCGATCAGGGCCAGCACCGCGTCGCCGTACAGGGCGACCTTGCGGGGGCCGATCCCCGCGATGGCGAGCAGCTCGGCGGGTCGGCCGGGGCGGCGTTCGGCGAGCGCGACCAGGGTGGCGTCGGTGAAGACGACGTACGCGGGGACCTTCTGCGCCCCGGCGACCCGGGCCCGCCAGTCGCGCAGCCGGTCGAGGAGTTCGGGGTCCAGGTCGGACGGGCAGGTGGCGCACCGGCCGAGTTTCCGGTCCGCGCCGGCCAGCAGGGTCGCCCCGCAGACCCGGCAGGAGACGACCTGGGTACGCCGACGGTCGGGTTTCCGACTGCCGCCGGGCGCCTCGACGGTGCGCACACCGCCGGAACGGTCGAACTGGGGCAGGAACCGGCACGGCCGGCGGGCCCGGCCACCGGGCGAGCGCGCGGAGGCGTACGACAGCCAGAGCCACTGGCGGGCCCGGGTCACCCCGACGTAGAGCAGCCGGCGCTCCTCCTCCAGTTGTTCGGCCGTCTTCGCGTAGCTGGTCGGCAGCGTGCCGTCGGAGAGCCCGACCAGGAACACCGCGTCCCACTCCAGCCCCTTCGCCGAGTGCAGCGAGGCCAGCGTCACGCCCTCGACCGTCGGCACGTGCTGCGCGGCGGCCCGCCGCCCCAGCTCGGCACAGAAGTCCGACAGCGACACCGGCCGCTCGACCGAGGCAGCCTCGCCGATCGGCAGTACGACCGGGGTCGCCGCGTACTCCTCGGCGAGCTGGACCAGGGCGGCCAGCGCCTCCCAGCTCTCCCGGGCGGTGCCACCCGGCGGGGGCCGGTCGGGCGCCCAACCGACCGCCGACAGCGCCTCCACCACGGCCCGGACCAGCGGCGTCTCCCCCGGCGTCGAGCGGGTCGCGGAGCGGAGCGCGACCAGCGCCTGCCGCACCTCGGGCCGCTCGAAGAAGCGTTCGGCACCCTGGACCTGGTACGGCACCTCCGCCTCGGCGAGCGCCTTCTCGTACGCCTCGGACTGCGCGTTGGTCCGGAACAGCACGGCGATCTCCCGGGCCGGCGTCCCGGCGGCGATCAGGTCGCGGCAGCGCACCGCCACGGCGGCGGCCTCGGCCGGTTCGTCGGGGAAGATCCGCAGCTCCGGCTCGGCACCCGGCGGCCGCTGCCCGACCAACTCCAGCCGCAGTCGCGCCTCGGCGCCCCGGGCCTGCCGGATCACCGCGTTGGCCAGCCCGACCACCTGCGGCGTCGAGCGGTAGTCCCGGACCAGTCGGACCACCACCGCGTCCCGGCGCTGGCGGGGGAAGTCGATCAGGTACGCCGAGGTGGCACCGGTGAACGAGTAGATCGTCTGGCTGGCGTCGCCGACCACTGTCAGGTCGTCCCGGCCGCCCAGCCAGGCGTCCAGCAGGCGCTGCTGGAGCGGGTTGACGTCCTGGTACTCGTCGACCACGAAGTGCCGGTACTGGGCCCGGATCTGCTCGGCGACGTCCGGGTGCTCCTCGATCCCCCACACCGCGGCCCGGAGCATGTCCTCGAAGTCGATCACACCGTTGGCACGTTTGACGTTCTCGTAGCCGGCGTAGACCTCGGCCACCCTGGCCGGGTCGTGCGGTGTCTCGCGCAACGCCTTGGCCGCCGCGACGACGTACTCCCCCGGCTCGACCAGGGACGACTTGGCCCACTCGATCTCGCCGGCCAGGTCCCGCGCGGCGGCCCGGTCGGTGCGCAGCCCGGCCCGGGCGGCGGCCAGGGTGACCAGCCGCACCTTGCTGTCCAGCAGTTCGGGCATCTCCCGGCCGGCGAGCAGCCGGGAGGCGAAGTAGCGGACCTGGCGCAGCGCGGCACCGTGGAAGGTCCGGGCCTGCACCCCCGGTACGCCGAGCGCGCCGAGCCGGGCCCGCAGCTCGGCGGCGGCCCGGGCGGTGAAGGTGACCGCGAGCACGTGTCGGGCGGCGACCTCGCCGGCCGTCACCCGGTACGCGATCCGGTGCGTGATCGCCCGGGTCTTGCCGGTGCCGGCGCCGGCCAGGATGCAGACCGGCCCGGCCGGAGCGGTCACGGCGGTGCGCTGCTCCGGGTCGAGTCCGGCCAGGATCCGTTCCACGCGCGAGTCAGCCACCACAGGTAGGAATCATGGCAGCCCCTCCCGACGTTGCACCTTTAGCCTGTGCGATCGGCAACCCGTCCGATCGACGCCCGACCGGGCCGAACCGGTCCGGCCAGGCCGGGAAACGACTGAGCACCGCGGAGGTCTCGACGATGTTGACGATGTATTCCACGTCCTGGTGCGGCTACTGCCACCGGCTCAAGTCACAGCTTGACCGGGAGGGCATCGGCTACACGGTGGTGGACATCGAGCAGGATCTGGCCGCCGCGGAGTATGTGATGAGCGTCAACGGCGGCAACCAGACGGTGCCGACGGTGCGGTTCGACGACGGTTCGGCCCTGACCAACCCGTCGATCGTCGACGTCAAGAAGCACCTGGCGGCACTCGCCGGAAGCTGACCGGCTCGGCGGTGGGCCCCGCCCGGGCCCACCGCCGACCAACCGGCCGCACGTCCGCGCGGGCCGCTCGGCGGGCCGCTCAGCGGGGCCGGGATCCCGAGGCCGGCGACGCCTCCGCCGAGCCGGCGACCGGCGGTACGTCGGGCAGGATCACGTCGGGCGCCGGTACGTTCGGTGCGCCGTCGGAGCGGGTCGCCGTACCGGGGGCGGGTGGTGCGGAGAGGGCCCGCCCGGCCCAGAGGTACCCGGCCGCCATCGTCATCACCACCGCGATCACCACGAAGAGCAGCCGGTAGTCGACGAAGCCGACCAGCAGCGCCCCGGTGCCGATCGAGATCGCCTGCGGGCCGCTGATCAACGCCTCGGAGGCGGCGGTGACCCGGCCGAGCAGCGGCCCCGGGGTACGGCGCTGGATCAGCGTGTTCAGCCCCACGAAGGCGATCGGCAGGCCGAAGCCGAGCAGCACCAGGGCGACGAAGGCCAGCCAGATCGTCGGGTACGCCAGCAGCAGCGCACCGGGCGCGAAGAGCGCCACCCCGACGGCCAGCGCGGCCAGCTCGCCGAACCGGCGTACCACGGCCGGGGAGGAGAGCCCGCCGAGCACCCCGCCGATGCCCTGCACCGTGACCAGCACTCCCACGAAGCCCGGTTCCCGGCCCAGCCCCCGGTCCACGTACGCGAAGATCAGCGACTCGCTGAACCCCATCACCAGGACAGCCAGCGCGGCGCCGACGACCGCCCGGCGCAGCGCCGGTTCGCCGACCATGTGCCGCAGTCCCGCCCCGACCTCGGTCGCCCAGCGGAGCTGTGCCGGGCCGGGCCGCCGTTCGGCGATCCGCAGCGCGGAGACCGCACAGGCGGCGGCGACGAAACCGATCATGCCGACCGTCGGCAGTGTCCAGCCGCCGGCCCCGGTGTAGAGAGCCGCCCCGGCCAGTGGGCCGATCAGCCGCAGGCCCTGCTTGACGGTCTGCAGGACGCCGTTCGCCTGGGCCATCAGCTCCTCGGGCACGATCTGTTTGATCAGCCCGTTCAGGGTCGCGCCGAGGGCGACGTAGGAGAGCCCGTACAGGGCACCCACGACGTAGATGATCCAGACGTCGGCACGGTCCCGGACCAGGAAGAGCGGGGTGAGTACCACCGCCGTGCCCAGGTTGGCGGCGAGGAAGAAGGAACGGCGGCGGAACCGGTCGACGACCCATCCGACGATCGGGGCCAGGGCCATCGGCGCGACCATGGCGAAGATGGTGGCGCCGGCCATGCCGTCGGAACCGGTCAGGTCCTTCACCCAGACGGCGAGCGCCAACAGCATGATCGACTCTGCCGTCATGCTGAACATCAGACCGGCGAAGAGCAGCCGGAAGTCGGGGCGACGCAGGATGCTTCGCATGCGAGGGGTCCCTTTCGAGGTGGCGGCGAGCCGCTCGGGGACCGTGGACACCCGGGTTGTGCTCACCGCCGACGGATGGGGTGAGAATTTGTCGCAATCGATGGTGGCGGGGTCGCCGGTCGCGCTCGGAACTCGATCGGCTATCTGACGGCAGGGGGTGGAAGCGTCCCGGAAAGCCTCCTCCATTTAGACACGCCGTTACCATTCGACGGCACGCCGTGAAGTACGAGCGGCATACTGGACCGCCGGGAGCGCGACCTGGACGGTCCGCACCTGCCCGGCGACGGGCTCGACGGAAACGAGAGCGAGGATCCAGTGCCTCCTGCTCAACCCAGCCCGATCCTGCGGCGGCGCAGGCTCGGCACGGAACTGCGCAAGCTGCGGGAGTCCGCCAAGCTCACCGGCGACCAGGTCATCGAGGCGGTGGGCTGGGCGTCGGCCTCCAAACTGTCCCGGCTGGAGAACGGCCGCAGTCGGCCCGACCTGCGTGACGTCCTCGACCTGCTGGACCTCTACAAGGTCACCGGGACACTGCGCGACGAACTGACCGCGATCACCAACGAGGCCGGCGACATCCGGGGCTGGCTGCGCTCGTACGCGACGATGACGCCGCGGCAGCGCGGTTACGCCGAGTTGGAGGCGGGCTGTGCGGAGATCCGCGAGTACAGCCCGGTGATCGTGCCCGGCCTGTTGCAGAGCAAGGGCTACGTCAACCTGCGCATCCTCTCCTCGCGGCAGCTCGTGGACGACCCCGACACCGACGACACCGAGGACGCCGAGACCGAGGTGGCGGCCCGGATGGCCCGGCAGTCGCTGCTCACCCGCGAGGTCGAACCGCCCCGCTACCACGCGGTGATCGAGGAGGCTGCGCTCGGCGGACGGGCCGGCCCGCGCGAGGTGCTGCGGGGCCAACTGATCCAGTTGCGCAAGCTCGCCGGGCTGCCCAACGTGACGCTCCAGGTACTCCCCACCGAGCACACCATCGCGGACTGGTATCTGCCGCACACCGGGTTCTCGCTCTACCGCTTCGCCGAGCCGCAGGATCCGGAGACGCTCGCGATCGAGGGGCTGGCCACCAACCTGATGGTGACCGAACCCAAGGAGATCGCGACCTACTCGATGGTCTTCGAGTGGCTCCAGGACGCGGCGCTGAGTCCGGAGGAGACGATCACCTGGTTGGCCGAGACGGCGGCGCAGCGCTCGTCGGCTCCCCGGAAGCCGGCGAGCCGCGACCCGGGGATGCCGCCGACCCAGCGCAGTCGCCGCTCCGGGCGGCTGACCGAGCAGTAGTCGCGGCCGGAATCCGGCCCCGGCGCCCGCCGTGCTCGACGGACGCGCCGGGTCCGGGTGTCGTGGCCGGTCCCGGCGCACTCCGCAGGTGCCGCACAGACTCTCGTCCGAAGCCGCACAGATTCGAGTCCGAAGCCGCCGGTTCCCGCTCCGGGAGCCGGCGGCTTCGTCGTACGCCGCAGCGGCGCTGACCCTGCGTCAACCGGCGGCACCCCGACCTCCCGCTTTACCTCAGCGGCGTGACCCTGTGTCACCTGATCGGACGAGCAACTACTCCAATTGGCGCGTTTCACTTGCCCACCGGCCAAGAATGAGTGAACATAACCCGAGGGGCGTGGAAGTTCCACGAAATGACTTCGTTAGGTAATCGCAGGATCATCGTCCGTCACCGGCCTTCGGAGACACCCATGCGGTTTCTAATCGTTCGCACGGATATCCGTGCCGCCGCTGATGACGAGTTGGCCGCTGCCTGGGCGCAGGGGGAACGCCTCCGCGACGAACAGACCTCTCCGGAACAGCGCCGGCAGATCGTCCGCGCCGAGGACCGGGACGCCGCCCTGCTGCTCGCCCGGGCACTGTCCAGTGTGGGCGCGGTGCGGTCCGGGCGACAGCGGGTCAAGGTGGTGCCGGTGGGCGAGCCCGACCGGCGGCACCGCAACCAGCCGTTCCGGGACCAGACCGCCGACCGGGCCCTGCCCGTCGACACACCCGGACCGGGGCCGGCCGAGTTCGGCCCGCCGAGCGTCGACCCGCAACCCAGGAACCTCGGCCCACAGTCGAGGTTCGGCTAGACGACCGTCGTCGACCGGGGTGGCGTCCCCCGCCACGCACCATGCCTGACCCGGCAACGACGGCCTATGATCTTGGCCCGTGATCGTCGCGGCAACGACGCTCGCGGGCCAAGATTTGTGCGGAAGAGTTCCCGGACTACCGGGCATCCTCCAACCAGGTCCGGATCAGGAACAACGCGATCGACGAGGGCGGCGGCAGCGCCAACCGCAGCCCGGCACCGACCTCGACCGCCTCCCCGGCCAGCACCGTGGCGATCTCCCGCCGGCTGAACCAGCCCGCGTACGCGATCTCCGCCGGGTCCAGCCGGATCGGCCGATCCGGGTCGGCCAGGGCGAAGAAACCCAGCATCAGCGAGGCCGGAAACGGCCACGACTGGCTGGCGACGTACCCGATCTGGTACGGGACGAGGCCGACCTCCTCGGTGACCTCCCGGACCACCGCGTCCTCGGCCGACTCCCCCGGCTCGACGTAGCCGGCCAGGCAGGAATACCGGCGCAGCCCCCGCTCGGAGCGCCAGGCCGCGTTGTTGCCGAGCAGGCACCGCCCGCCGGGACCGGAGACGCCGTCGTGCACCAGCACGATCATCGCCGGATCGGTACGCGGCCAGAGCTGGTTGCCCGCCTCGTCCCGCCGGGACCAACCCGCGTCCCCGACCACGGTGGAGAGCCCCGTCAGCGACGAGTACAGATGCCGGGCGTGCCAGTTCGCCAGCGCCACCGCCGTGGTGAAGAGCCCGGCGTCCCGGTCGCTGAGCAGATGGCCGACCTCGCGCAGGTTCGCCGGCCGGGTGCCGGCCAGCTCCGGCAGCGGCGCGTCGACCGCGAAGACCGGTACCCCGTCCGGCTCGACGCCGAGGAAGAGCCGGGCGGCCGGCGCGCTGTCCGCGGCCGCGTCCGGACCGAGCAGGATCAACTCCGGCTTCTTACCGGCCGAACCGACCAGGCTCCGGCCGCCGTTCGCCACGTCCACCACCAGCACCCGGGCCCGCTGCCAGGCCTCGGCCAACCAGCCCGGGTCGGTACGCCGGTGCGCGGCCCGGTCGAGCGTGGACCGGGCCAGCGGCGGATGACCTGCCGGCAGGTCCGTCGGCGGTGGACCGGAGGTCACGATCCCGCGGCCTCGGTCCGGACCGGTCCCAGCACACCCAGGGGGCCCTCGACCTGAGCGGCGTCGCCCAGCACCACCGTGACCGCCCGGGCCGGCGCCAGGTATTTCGCCGCCGCCGTCGCCACGTCGTCCCGGGTCGCCCTCGCCAACCGGGCCGCGTGCTCGGCCAGGAACTCCAGGCGCAGCCCGGAACCGGCGTACGCGCTGGCCACCGCCGCCAGCCCGGCCTGGGTCGAGATGCCGAGCTGGAGGGTACCGAGGGCGTACTGCCGGGCCTGCTCCAGCTCGTCCTCCTTCGGCGGCAGCGAGGCCAGCCGGCCCAGTTCGTAGACCGTCTCCAGCAGTGCCGGCCCGGTCACCTCGGTCGCCACCTCGGCGGAGACCATCAGCGTGGAACCGGCGACGGCGTGCTCGATCAACGAGTGCGGCCCGTACGTGTACCCCTTGTCCTCCCGGATGTTCTCCACCCAGCGGGACGAGAAATAACCGCCGAAGACCAGGTTGGCCAGTTGCAGCGCGGCATGCTCCGGATGGGTACGCGGCACCGCCGGCAGCGCCAGCCGGACCGACGACTGCACCGACCCGGGCCGGTCCACCAGCAGCAGCGGCCCCGGCTCCAGCGGCGGGATCGGCGGCAGCTCGCCCGGCGCACCGTCCCCGGTCCAGCCACCGAGCGCCCGCTCCACCGCGTCCAGCGCCTTTGCCGGCTGCACGTCGCCGACCAGCAGCAGGACCGCTCCGGTCGGGCGTACCCGGGCAGCGTGCAGGCTGCGCAACGCCGCCGGCCGGACCGCCTCGACCTGCTCCGGTTCCGGAGTCTGCACCGAGTACGGGTGCTTGCCGTAGATCCGCTTCAGCAGCGCCTTGCGGACCAGGTGGGTCGGCTGGCTCTGCGCCATCCGGATCCCGTCGATCAGCCGGGCCCGCTCGGTGGCGACCTCGTCGTTCGGGTAGCTCGCCCCGGTGAGCACCTCGGCGAGCAGCTCCAGGATCCGGTTCAGTCCGGTCGAGAGGCCGTTGCCGGAGATCATCAGCCGGTCGGCGTCGACCCCGGCGGAGAGCCCGCCGCCGACCTTCTGCAACTCGGCGGCGAGCTGCACCGAGGTCATCGTCCCGGTGCCGGAGAGCAGCGTCTGGGACATCATCAGCCCCCGGGCCAGGTGGGCCCGGCCGAACGGCAGCCAGAGCCGCAGCTCGACCAGCGGTACCGCCGGCCGGCGCAGCACGATCACCGTCAGCCCGTTGGGCAGCGTGCGCTCGACCTCGCGGGGCAGCTTGAGCTTGCGGTTCGGCCCGAGCGGGGGCAGCGTACGGACGGTCACCTGACACCTCCACCGGGAACGACCTCGACGGCGGCCCGGCGCTGCGGTCGCAGGGTGGCGGCCGCTGCCCGCACCTGCTCCTCGGTGACCTCGCCGACCAGCCGGGGCAGCTCACCCAGCAACCCCGGATCACCCCGCTGCTGCTCCAGCACCGCCATCTGGAGCGTGCGGCCGAGCACCGCGTCGGTCTCCCGGAGCAGGTGGGTCGCCATCCGGGCCTGGGTCCGGGCCAGCTCGTCGCCGTCCAACCCGTCGGTGGCGAGCCGGTCGAGTTCCTCGTCGATGGTCTGGAGCACCTTCTCCACCCCGCCGCCAGGCGGCAGGTGGGCCTGGAGCACCAGCGCGGTGGGGTCCCGTACGTCGAACGGGTCGCCCATCAGCCCGAGATACCCGCCGACGCTGGTCACCGCACGGTCCCGCAGGACCAGCCGCTCCACCAGCCGGGACGCGTCGCCGTCGGTGAGCACCTCGGCCAGCACCACGTACGGCAGGTAGCCGGCGAAGTCGCCGATCGGGTCCGGTACCCGCCAGGCCGCCGCCACCGCCGGCAACGGCGCCAGCCGGTCGGTGTAGGACTCGCGCCGCTCGCCGGTCAGGTCCGGCTCGGCGAAGTCCGGCCGGGCCGGCGCGGGCCGGGCCGGTACGTCCCCGAAGTGCCGCTCGATCAGCGCCGTCGCCTCCGCCACGTCCAGGTCCCCGCCGACGGCCAGTACGGCGTTGCCGCAGGCGTAGTACCGGTCGAAGAAGTCGGTCGCGTCGGCGATGCTGGCGCTTTCCAGGTCGTCGAAGGAGCCGTACCCGTCGTGCGCGTTGGGGAACGTGTCGAACATGACCGGCGGCAGCCGCAGCCAGGGGAAGCCGCCGTACGGCCGGTTCAGCACGTTGACCCGGATCTCCTCCTTCACCACGTCGACCTGGTTGCGGAGGTTCTCCTCGGTCAGTCGCGGCCCGCGCATCCGGTCCGCCTCCAGGAAGAGGGCCCGCTCCAGCGCGTTGCTCGGCAACGTCTCCCAGTAGTCGGTGTAGTCCAGGTGGGTAGAGCCGTTGAAGGTCCCGCCGGCGCCCTGGATGTGCCTGAAGTGCGCCAGCTTCTCCAGGTTCTCCGAGCCCTGGAACATCAGGTGCTCGAAGAGGTGCGCGAAACCCGTCCGGCCCTCCGGCTCCGACCGGATGCCCACGTCGTAGACGACTGCCACGCCGACCACCGGGGCGCTGCGATCCGGGGCCAGCACCACCCGGAGGCCGTTGTCGAGGGTGAACCGCTCGACCGAATGCTTCGTCGTTGGAATTCTCGATCTTCCCGCCGCCACGCACCGACCCTAGCGCGTCCCGCCACCACCGGTGGTCGGCCTCGGCCTACCTGACCACACCTGCGGCGTACCCCCACACGCCTCAGGCGGGGCGGACCGAGGCGAGAGCGTGCTCGACCACCCAGTCGAACTCCCGATGGGTCCCGGGTATCGAGACGTAGAGGATCGCGACGGTCGACCGGCCCACGTCGATGCAGGCGACGGCGGCCAACTCGTCGGTGGCCCGCAGCCGTGGCCGGGTGAAGTGCAGCCGGAACACCGAGACCCAGGCCGGCCGCCCGCCCAGCGTGGTCCGCCCGTCCCGGATCGACTCCATGCGGTTCGGCTGCGGGTAGTACTCGGCGCGGACGTCGCTGGCCACCTGCCGGCCGACGCACTCCAGGTCGAAAGTGAGGGCGTCGTTCTCCGCCGCCGGCACCGCCGCCGACAGGATCGAGGCGTGGTAGTCGCTGAACCCGTCGTACTCCCGCTCGGTGACGAAGTGCTGCCCGACCCGGTACGGCACCTCCAGCGCCCCGGCACTCCACACCGTCTGCCACGGCTGCCACGGCGGGCCGTAGCTGGCGTAGGAGATCCCGGCCTCCGGGTCGACGGTCCGCTCCCCGCTGCGCGGCTGCCCCGGCCCGCCCGGCGGGACGACCGGGTCCGGCTCCGGGACCGTCGGCCCTGGCGAACCGGGTACGCCCGGCCCTGGCGAACCGGGTACGCCCGGCGACGGCGCACCGGGTGCGGCCGGCGCCGACGAGCCGGGCAGCGGGCACTTCCGGGCCAACGGCGGCCGTACGTCCGTCGGCGCCTCCGGCCGGCTCCACAGCGGGTCGACCCCGCCGGACATGGTCAGCCCCAGCACCACCACGAGGCCGATCACGAGTACTCCACCGGCCGCACCGGCGAACCACCACAGCCGACGGTCCCGAGCAGGCGTACCGGGGGTCGGTTCGGGCAGTTCCAGCGGCGCTGCGGGCAGGCCGATCCGGGTTACGGCACCGGCGGCCCAGGCGGCGCCGGGCCGACCCTCGGCGCCGTCGGTCCCCGGCGGGACGTTGTCCGGCATCTCCCTAGTGAACACCACCGGCGGTCCGGCGAGCCGACCCGCCGGACGCCCGAGAGCGGCGGAGGGCGGTCAGCCGTCACCGGCGACCGTCATCTCGATCGCGTCGCCGGAGGTCGCCGGTGAGTGCATCTCGACCACCTCGACCTCGGGCGCCCCGGCGGCCAGGCCGTACCACGGGGTGAACACGACGACCGTGGCGAGGAGTAGACCGGTGACCGCGAGCAGGAGCACTACCAGGATCTCCCGCGTCGAGCCCTGACCGACACGCACGGTCATCGCAACCTCCCCCACCGCGACCCACCCCCGTGGCCGCTGGTTCCCCAGGACAGGATGACCCGTCGATAGTTACTCCGCAGTCGCCCATCGGACCCGATCAGGTGTATTCGCGGGCATAGTTGTCCTGACCGATCGGAGCATCGACTGCCTCGCCACTCGGGACGGGGCGTTTGACGGTCAGCGCGCCCTCACCCGCCGTCACCAACCGACACCAGAAAACCGCACCGCCCGCCGAGCGACGACGGGCGGGAGCGAGGGCGGGCCCTGCGCGGGGAAAGAGTGGCGCCAAGCAGGGGTGAGCGACGCCGGGAAGCCGGCGAGGGAGAGCAAGCCTGGAAAGTCAGGCAGGGGTGAGCGACGCCGGAGAAGGCGGTCGACCGGTCAGGCGACCCGGCGCAGCCGGCGGGAACGCGATGCCCGGCGACTTCCACCGTTCTCCGACCGCGGGTTCGGCACCGCCGCCGAGACCGCCGTCGCGGTCCTCGGCGTCCTCGGGGTCTTCGGAGTCGTCGTCGGTCGGGCGGCCGGCGCCGACACCGGAACCCCGGACGGGACCCGCGCTCCGGTGAGCCGCATCAGCGCCGGGTCACCGGGGCGGACCGCCAGTGTCTCGGGCCGGATGCCGGCATCGCTGAGCAGTCGGGCCACCTCCCGGCGCTGCTCGGGCAGCGCCAGGGTGACCACCCGGCCGGACTCGCCCGCCCGGGCCGTACGGCCACCCCGGTGCAGGTAGTCCTTCGAGTCGGTCGGCGGGTCGACGTTCACCACCAGGTCGAGCCCGTCCACGTGGATGCCCCGGGCCGCCACGTCGGTCGCCACCAGGGCGGTCACCTGACCGGACTTGAACTGCTCCAGGGTACGGGTCCGCTGCGGCTGCGACTTGCCGCCGTGCAGGGCGGCCGCCCGTACGCCCCGGGTCATCAACTGTTTGGCCAGCCGGTCGGCGCGGTGCTTGGTACCGACGAAGAGCATCACCCGACCCTCCCGGGCCGCGATCTGCGCCGTCGCCGTCGTCTTGTCCACCGCCTCCACCTGGAGGACGTGATGGGTCATCGCGGTGACGGTGGCGGTCGTCGGGTCGACGGAGTGCGAGACCGGGTCGGTCAGGAACCGGCGGACCAGCCGGTCGACGCCACGGTCCAGAGTGGCCGAGAAGAGCATCCGCTGCCCACCCGGCGCCACCTGGCGCAGCAGGTCGGTCACCTGCGGAAGGAAGCCCATGTCGGCCATCTGGTCGGCCTCGTCGAGCACCGTGACGGTGACCTCGTCCAGCCGGCAGTCTCCCCGGTCGACCAGGTCGGCCAGCCGTCCCGGTGTGGCGATCACCACCTCCGCGCCGGCCCGCAGCGCGGCGGCCTGCCGGCTCAGCGAGAGTCCGCCGACCACGGTGACGCAGCGCAGCCCGAGCGTACGGGCGTACGGGGCCAGCGCGGTGGTCACCTGCTGGGCGAGTTCGCGGGTCGGGACCAGGACGAGCCCGAGGGGGCGGCCCGGCCGGGCCCGGCGGCCGGCGGTACGGGACAGCAGGGGCAGGCCGAACGCGAGCGTCTTGCCGGAGCCGGTACGGCCCCGGCCGAGCACGTCCCGACCGGCCAGCGAGTCGGGCAGCGTGGCCGCCTGGATCGGGAACGGCGTGAGGATGCCGTTCTCGGTCAACGCGACGTGCAGTCCGGCGGCCAGCGGCGCGTCGGCGAAAGAGTGGATGGTGCGGGTCATTGCGGGACCTTCCTCGAAGCGGTACGTGTCGAGGAAGATCACCGGGCACACCGCCGCCGCGGCTCGGCCACCGGCGGCGGTGCGCCCGGTGACCGCAGCCACGGACCGGGAAATACGCGGGAGCCAGCCCGTGCCGTCGGGCGCGGGCTGGCCGCGTCACCACGCCGGTCTGGGCGCGGTGGTCGAACCTCTGCGTCGAGCTTGCGCCGCGCAGGAATGCTCGGTCAGATCGGGCGGATGTTCTCCGCCTGCGGGCCCTTCTGGCCCTGGGTGACCTCGAACTCCACCCGCTGGTTCTCGTCCAGGCTGCGGTAGCCCGAGCTCTGGATCGCGGAGAAGTGGGCAAAGACGTCGGCGCCGCCGCCGTCCGGGGTGATGAAGCCGAAGCCCTTGTCGGCGTTGAACCACTTCACGGTGCCAATTGCCATGTGTTTCGTCTCCTGACGGAACGTTCGGTCCGCACCTGTTGCGGACCGAGTTGTTGCCCACCGAGGTGGTGGACGGCTGTCGCTCTGGTCGCCCCGCCCGGAGAACTCCGGACATAACAAAGAGCGCCTACGGTCACAATCCCGCAGGCGCACACAGAGTCTCTGGGAACCAAAACTGCAACGCCGCAACGTTAGCACACGATCGGCCCGAGCGAGCGGATTCCGGCGATCCGATCGGATGAGCCGCCCCTCCGAGGGCTCAACCACCCGCCGCCGTCTCCGGCACCTGCGCCACCAGCGCGGCGAGGCCGTCGGCGTCGAGCAGGTCCGCCGGCCGTACGGTCACGTTGTCCCGTACGTAGTGGAAGGCCGCCCGGACCCGGTCCACCGGCACACCCGCCAGCTCCGCCCAGGCCAGCCGGTACGCCGCCAGCTGCACCGCGGCGGCATCCGCCTCGACCCCGGTCGGCTGCCGCCCCGTCTTCCAGTCGACCACGTCGTACCGGCCGCCGGGCAGAGTGAAGACGGCGTCCATCCGGCCCCGGACCAGCAGCCCGCCGATCGACGTGGCGAACGGCACCTCCACCTCCACCGGAGTGCGCTCGGCCCACTCGCTGGCCAGGAACCGCTCCTGCAACTCGGCCAGCGCCTCGTCCGGGGCGGCATCCGAGTCGGCCGCCCCGGGCAGCTCGTCGACGTCTAGGAGCCGGCTGATCCCGTACCGCTGCTCCAGCCACGAGTGGAACGCGGTGCCCCGCCGGGCGTACGGCTCGGGGCGCCGGGGCATCGGCCGGCGCAACGCGCGGGCCAGCGCCGCCGGGTCCCGGCGCAGCGTCACGAGCTGCGAGACCGACAGGTGGCCGGGGAGCGCCACCTCGACCGGTCCGGAGCGGTCGGCGAGCATGTCCCGCTCGGCGAGCAGCAGTTCGGCCTCGCGTCGCCACGCCGCCGCAGCAGCCGCCGCCTCCGCGTCCGGCTCTACCACCGCCTCCGCGTCCGGCGCCACCGCCGCCTCGGCTGAGGTGTTAGGAAGGGCCCCCGCATCTACCGAAAGCGATAAGAGGGGGCCCTTCCTTTCATCCTCGGCGATGAGGCGGCGGACCAGGGCCGCGGCCTCGGCGAGTACCGGGCGTCGGGCGCCGAGCGGGTCGGCCGGCCACTCGGCCCGGAGCACCACCTCGGTGGTCGGGTTGCTGGCGTCCGCCGCCGGCTCCGGCGCCCAGGCGTCCACCACGAAGCCGCTCTCGCCGGCCTCAGGCGTGGTCAGGCACCACTCGTACACCTCGGAGAGGAACGTCGACGGGCCACGTGGGCGTTTCGTCCCCTCGCCCCACCAGTAGCCGGAGCAGAGCAGCAGCCGGCGTGGCCGGGTGACCGCCACGTACGCCAGCCGGCGTTCCTCCCGCTCGTCGTGCGCCCGCCAGTCGTCGGTGAAGCTGGCCAGCGCCCGGGCCACCGCCTTCTGGTCGTCGGCGTCGGCAAGGGCCAGTTCGGGCAGCCCGTCCGCGTCGCCGCGCAGCGGGAACGGCAGCACCCCGAGGCCGAGCAGGTAGTGGTCGGAGCCCCGGGCGGTACCCGGCCAGACTCCCCGGCTCAGCCCGGCCACCGAGACCACGTCCCACTCCAGGCCCTTGGCGGCGTGCGCGGTGAGGATCTGCACCGCACCCTCCACCACCTCCACCTCGCCCGGGGAGAGTCCCCGCTCCTCGTCCTCGGCGGCGGCGAGGAAGGCCAGGAAGGCGTGCAGCGGCGCACCGGCCGAGTCACCGGCGAACCGGGCCGCCACGTCGCCGAGCGCGTCGAGGTGGCCCCGGGCCAGGCCGGCGTCGCCGCCCCGGCCGTCGCTGCCGGCGCGTACCGCCACCTCGACGTCGAGGCCGATGGTCCGTTCGACGTCGGCGAGCAGGTCCGGCAGCGGCTGGTCCAGGCGGTGCCGGAGCAGGCCGAGTTCCCTGGCGTACGCCCGCAGCCGGGCGTAGCCCTCCGCCGAGTACGCCTGCGCCGGCCCGAGGTCGGCCAGCGCCTCGACCAGGGTCGCCTCGTCCAGCCGGTCGGTGACGATCTCCGGCTCGGAGTCGTCGTCGGACCGGGGCAGTTCCCGGCGGGCGCGGGCGATCGCGGTGGCCCGGCGGTGCAGGGCGACCAGGTCGCGCGGGCCGATCCGCCAGCGTGCCCCGGTCAGCAGCCGGAGCAGCGCGGCACCGTCGGTCGGGTCGGAGAGCACCCGCAGGGTGCAGACCACGTCCCGGACCTCGGGGGTGTCCAGCAGCCCGCCGAGGCCGACCACCTCGACCGGCAGTCCCCGGTCGCGCAGCGCCGCCTCGATCGCCGGGATCTGGCTGCGCAGCCGGACCAGGACCGCCGTCGTCGGCCGGGCCACCACGGGAATCTGCTCCGGCAGCGCGTCCGGCATCCGGGCCGCGCCCCGCCAGGCGGCGAGGATGCTGTCGGCGATCCAGTCGGCCTCGTCGGCGTACGTGTCGAGCAGCGCGCAGTGCACCGTGCCGCCCGGGTACCCCCGCCCGGTGCGGCCGGGGATCTCCTCGTCGACCCGGAACGCGGCGGCCAGCTCGGCGACCTGCGCCCCGGCGGCCCGCAGCGGCGCGGCGAGCCCGTTGGCGACGTCCAGGATCTGCGGCCGGTTCCGCCAGCTCGTGGTGAGGGTGCGCACCTGCGCCGGGGTGCCGTCCGGCTGGGCGAACTCGGTCGGGAACCGGTCCAGGGTGCCGGCACTGGCGCCCCGCCAGCCGTAGATCGACTGGCACGGGTCGCCGACGGCGGTGACCGGGTGGCCGCCGCCGTAGAGCGAGCGGAGCAGCACCACCTGGGCGTGGCTGGTGTCCTGGTATTCGTCGAGCAGCACCACCTTGTAGCGCCCGCGCTCGATCGCGCCGACCTCCGGGTGGTCCCGGGCCACCAGCGCCGCCCGGGCGAGCTGGTCGCCGAAGTCCATCGCCTCGAAGTCGTCCTTGCGCTGGGCGTACGCCCGGACCAGTGGCAGCAGCCGCAGCCGGAGCTGCTGGACGTGCAGCGCCTTGCGTACGTCGGCGTAGACCCGGCCGGGTCGGGACTGCACCTCGGCGAAGAACCGGCCGGTCCAGGCGGCCAGGCCGTCCGGGGTGACCAGGTGTTCGGCCAGGTCGGCGGCGAGCGCCAGCACGGCGTCGGTGACCGTGCTCGGCTGCCGCTCCACCTCGGACATGTCGCCGTCGTGGTTGCGGACGATCGAGTCGACGATCTGCCAGCGGGACGCCTCGGTGAGCAGCCGGGTCGACGGCTCGTACCCGCCGCGCAGGCCGTGCTCGGTGACGATCCGGGCCGCGTACGAGTGGTACGTCGCCACGGTCGGCTCGCCGCCGAACGGGTCGTCGTCGCTGTTGCGGCTGTTGCGGCCGAGCCGGCGGACGAGTTGACCGAGCCGGGTCCGGATCCGGGTACCGAGTTCCCCGGCCGCCTTCCGGGTGAAGGTGAGCCCGAGGACGTGCCCGGGCTCGACGTACCCGTTGGCGACCAGCCAGACCACCCGGGCGGCCATCGTCTCGGTCTTGCCCGAGCCGGCACCGGCGACCACCAGCAGCGGTTCGACCGGCGCCGAGATGATCGCGGCCTGCTCCAGGGTGGGTGCCGGCAGCCGGAGCAGCTTGGCCAGCTCGACCGGGGTGTACCGCGGTCCGGCGTCGGCGACCCGCTGCGGCGGGGGCGGGGTGAACAGCGAGGGCTGGGTCATCGGGCGCCCCCGCCGCCACGCTGGCCGGGCGGTTTCGGCGGGGTGTCCGGACGGCGCCGGGTGGGCGGCTCGACGACCTGCCGCCCCTGGCCGGAGATCGGGCAACTGCTGCGCACCGGGCAGACCCGGCACTTCGAGTTGGCGACGGCGGAGAAGGTGGCCGCGGCCATCGTGTCGGCGGTGCGCCGGACCATCGCCCGCGCCCAGCCACCCGCCTCCTCGGCCGCCCCGGCGGGCGGCTGTACCTGCTCCCGGGCGTCCTGGGTCGAGGTGCCGAGCTGCACCAGCGCCGCCCCGCCGGACTCCGACCCGGCGCCGAGGTCTTCGAACGCGCCCGCCTCCACCGCCGCCTGGTAGGCACCGAGCTGCGGATGTTCGGCCAGCTCGGAGGCGGTCACCGCGGTCGACTTGCCGGTCTTGAGGTCGATCACCACGAGGCGGCCCTCGGCGTCCACCTCCAGCCGGTCGACCCGGCCGGTCAGCTCGATCGGTCGCTTCGGGTCGTCGAGGCGTACCGCGAACTCGTGCTCGATGGCGAGCAACCGGCGTGGGTTGCCGGCCAGCCAGCGCAGCAGCTTGTCGACCATCACCTCGGCGCGGGCCCGTTCGGTGCCGGCCATCCAGCGGGCGGCGAGTTCGATCACGTCGAACCGGGCCGTCACGTACTCCAGCAGTTTGCCCCGGTCGGCGCTGGCGTCCTCGGCGAGCATCGCGGCGGCGTGCACCAGGTTGCCGACGCCCTGCGCGGAGCTGGCCGGCGCCTTGCCGCCGTGCCGTTCCAGCAGCCAGCGCAGGCTGCACCGCAGCGCGCTCTCCATCCCGGACGGGGTGACCCGGACCGGTTCGCCCTCGTCGACCAGCGGCCGGTCGTCGGAGAGCGGCCGCAGCCCCCACCAGTCGTCGGGATGTGCTCCCGGCACCCCGGCGACGGCCAGCCGGGCCAGCTCGGCCGCCGCCGCGCGCCGCCGGGCCGGCGACGCCTCCGGGTCGGTGACGGCGGTACGCAGCTCGGCGACCAGCGCCGACAGCGTCAGCGCCCGGGGCGGCCGGGCGACGGGCAGCGTCGGTACGTCGTCGGGCGGCCCGTCCGCCTCCTCGGCCGGCACACCGTCCGGGTCCGGGGTCGCCCCGCCCGCGCCGCCGGGGCCGCCCCCGCCGTCCGGTCCGCCTCTGCCGGTGTGCCCGTCGCCGTCGTCCGGGCGTTCGACGGTGGGGCCGAGTTCGTAGAGGAAGCGGCTCGGCTGCTCCTCGTGGTCGGCGACACCGACCGCCGCCGAGGCGACCGCGCTGACCAGCAGCCTGCGCCGGGCCCGGGTGGCGGCGACGTAGAAGAGCCGGCGTTCCTCGTCCAGCATCGCCGAACTCTGCCCCACCAGGGTGGCCGCGACACCGGCACCCGCACCCCGGCCGGCGAGCAGGTCGACCAGCCGTTCCGAGCCGAGCAGGCTGCCGCGCAGCCGCAGGTCCGGCCAGATCCCCTCCTGTACGCCGGCCAGCGCGACCAGGTCCCACTCCAGCCCCTTGGCCGCGTGCGCGGTGAGCAGGCGTACCGCCTCGCCCCGGTCGGCGCTCGGCGCGAGCGTGTCGGCCGGCAACTGCTGCCCGAGCACGTGGTCGAGGAAGACCTCGGTACGCGCCCCGGGCAGCCGGTCGACGAACCGGGCCGCCGCGTCGAAGAGTACGACGATCGCGTCCAGGTCCCGGTCGGCGGCGGCGGCCCGCCAGCGCAGCCCGCTGTCCTGCGCCCCGGCGGCGGTACGGGCCCGGGCCAGCGCGCCGGACCAGCGCTCGGCGAGCCCGCTGGCCCGCCACACCGCCCAGAGCACGTCCTCGGCGGTCGCCCCGGGCACGGCGGCAGCCTCCTTGGCGGCAGCCAGCAGGTTCGCGACCGCCTGGGCCGGTGCCGCCCAGCGGCGTTCGATGGTGAGCAGGTCGCGCGGGTCTCGCAACGCCTCCACCAGCAGGTCTCCGGAGGGGCGCCGGTCGCCACCGGCCAGCGCCAGCGCGCGCAGCCCCTGCCGCAGCCGCCGCTCGGCCAGCGGGTCGGCGCCGCCGAGCGGCGAGTGCAGCAGCGTCACCGCCGCCTCCTCGTCGAGCCGGTCCGGTTCGAGCGCGCAGCGCAGCAGCAGCAGGAACGGCGCCACCGCCGGTTGCAGGTGCAGCGGGAGGTCCTCGGCGTGTACCACGGTCGGCACCCCGACGGTGTGCAGGGCACGCTGCAACGGCGGCAGTTGCAGCGTGGTGGAGCGGAGCAGCACCGCCATCCGCGACCAGGGCACCCCGTCGAGCAGGTGCGCCGAGCGCAGCGCGTGCGCCAGGTAGGCGGCCTCGCTGGTGCCGGAACGGAAGGTGCGGATCTCCACCGTCCCCGGCTCGGCGTCCGGCACCGGATGCAGGTCGCGGTGGGCCACCGGCCCGCGCAGCCGCCGCGCCAGCCGCCGGGTCGCGTCCAGCAGGCCCGGCCCGGCCCGGTACGACGTGTGCAGCACCAGCGTCCGGGCCACCGCCCCGGAGACGGTACGGAACCGGTGCGCGAAGTTGTGCACGATCTCCGGGTCGGCGCCCCGGAAGGCGTACGTGGACGAGTCCGGGTCGCCGAACGCGACCAGTGGCTTGCCGCCGCCGGCCACCAGGTGCAGCAGGTCCACCTGGGCCGGGTCGGTGTCGGCCAGCTCGTCGACGTAGACGTACGCCAGCCGGGCCCGTTCGGCGTCGAGCAGGTCGGGGTCGTCGGTGAGCAGCCCGGAGGCGGCCCGGACGAGTTCGGCGGGGTCGTAGGCGACCGAGCCCCGGGTGGTGACGTCGCGCAGGGCGAGCACGGCGACGTACTGCCGGAGGAAGCGGGCGGCGGCCGGCCAGTCGGCCCGGCCGAGCTTCTCGCCGAGCCGGGCCAGCTCGACCGGCCCGATCCCGCGCTCGGCGGCCCGCATCAGCAGGTCGCGGAGCTGTTCGGCGAAGGCCCGGGTACGCAGTGCCGGGCGCAACTCCGCCGGCCAGCCGACCGGGTCGTCGATGCCGTCCCCGTCTCCGGGCTCGCTCTCCTCGACCCCGACCACGCCGAGCAGTTCCCGGATGATCAGATCCTGCTCGGGACCGGTGAGCAGTCGGGGGGACGGCTCGCCGCGTTCCGCCGCCGACCTGCGCAGCAGCCCGAAGGCGTACGCCGGGAAGGTGCGGACCAGCGGCTCGTGCAGTACCCGGTTGGTGACCTCGGCGATCCGGGCCTCGATCCGGTGCCGCAGCGCGGTGGCGGATCGGCGGCTGAACGCGAGCACCAGGACGCGTTCCGGGTCGACGCCCTCGGCCACCCGGGCGACCACCGCCTCGACCAGGGTGCTGGTCTTGCCGGTACCCGGTCCACCCAGGACGAGCAGCGGGCCGTCGGTGTGTCCGACCACCTCCCGCTGCACGGGGTCGTCGTGTCGCGTCGGCCCGGCCTCGGCCGGCCGACGGACCAGCCGGTACGCCTGCACGCCGCCCATCACACCACGCCACCCCGACGAGCCACCCTCAGGTACGCCCCGCGCCACGTCCCTGTCGCACTCCCGGTACGCCGGTCGCCACTACCTGGCGTCGATGCGGTGCTGGGCCTCGACCAGTCGGCCCATCAGCTCGACCAGGGTACGGACCTCCTCGCGGGACCAGTCGGCGGTCAGGGTACCCAGCACCTCGTCCTGCCAGGCGTACGCGGCACGCAGGAGTTTCCGCCCCTCGCCGGTGACGGAGATCGCCGTCGCCCCGCCGACGGCCGACGGGCGCACCCGGGAGAGCAGCCCGAGCCGCTCGGCCCGGGACACCATCCGGCTGGCGCCGGACTGGTCGACGCCGAGTTCCCGGGCCACGTCGTTGACCGATGCCAGCACTCCGCGGCCGGTCAGCGCCGCCACCGCCTCCACCACCATCACGTCCCGGCCCCGCTCGGCGTCGACGCCGAGGCCGGCACCGGTCCAGCGCCGGGACCAGTAGCGCACGAACGAGAAGAGCACCCGACCGCCGGAAGCCATCGCCACCCCTTCCTTGCAGCTTTTATGCGATTCGCATACGGTCACATGCGAATCGCATACGGAGGATGGTCATGTTAGAAGAAGTTGTCTCCCGGTGGCACGCCGCCGTCAACCAGCGGGACCTGTCGGCGGCCCGCGCCGCGGTGACCGACCCGGTCGACGTCTCCGGGCCGCGCGGTACCGGCCCGATCCCGGCCGACGCGTTCGTGGAGTGGATCGTCGGCTCGGGGATCGCCCTGCACCCGGTCTCCTGGCACCCGGTCGACAGCGACACGATCGTGGTCGAGCAGGACGCCACCTGGCCCGACCCCACGGCGGCGGACGCCGGCCGTACCGCGCCGACCAGGGTGGCGACGCTGTTCCGGGTACGCGACGGCGCGGTGACCCTGGCGCACCGCCACGACGACCTGCACGCGGCCCTGCACGCGGCCGCCGACCTGGCCCCCTGAACACCGCCAGACCCGCCCCGGACTTGCCCGGACCGCGTGAAAGCGAAATGAAGTTCCCCGGCCGTAGCGTGCCAGGCGTCCGGCCGAGGAGGACCGCTTGCGTGGGGGCAGCGGCGTTGACGGCCGGTCATCGGTCCGTACGTCGATCCCGGGGAGGATCCTGATGGCAACCGTGCAAACCCCGTCCCGTACGCCGGCAGGTCGGTCGAGCGCCTGGCGCCGTACCGCCAGGGTGGGGGTGGTTGGCCTGCTGGCCGCGGCGGCGGTCGGGCTGGCCGCCTCACCCGGCCTCGCCGCCAACGGCCGGGTCGTGGTCGGCGGTCCCACCGGCCCGACCGCCATCCTGGTCGACCCGGCCGCCGGCTGCCACGACGTCAACGCCGAGTTCCCGACCGGCACGACGGTCCGGAACCAGACCGACGCCACGATCGTGGTCTACGCCGGGAAGTTCTGCACCGGCTTCCCGTCGCTCGCGCTCCCGCCCGGCGAGTCGACCGTCTTCGCGCCCGGCAGCATCCGGGTGCTGTCGTAGCGAGCTGGATCGCCCGGTCCGCTCCTGCCCGGCAGGTGCGGGCCGGGACGCCGCGACGTGCCGGAGGACCGGCGGCTCAGCGGGCCGGCCGCCTGCCGACGCCCGACTGCCGAGCGCCCGACTGCTGCGCCGCCGACTGCTGGGCGGCCTCGGCCTGGGCGATCGCGGTCTCCTGGAGCGCCTCCTGCTCGGCGGCGAGTGCCGCGTCCGCCTCGATGATGTGCCGGACGGCGGCGTTCACGTCGTCGGTCACGATGATCAGTTCGAGGTCGGCGAGGCCGATCTTCCCGTCGGCGGCGAGGGTGTCCCGGAGCCAGTCGAGCAGCCCGCTCCAGTACGCCGTACCCATCAGGACCACCGGGAACCGGGTCACCTTGCCGGTCTGCACCAGCGTCAACGCCTCGAAGAGCTCGTCCAGGGTGCCGAAACCGCCGGGCAGCACCACGAACGCCTGGGCGTACTTGACGAACATGGTCTTGCGGGCGAAGAAGTACCGGAAGTCGATCGCCAGGTCGACCCAGTCGTTGATGCCCTGCTCGAACGGCAGCTCGATGCCGAGCCCGACCGAGAGTCCGCCCGCCTCGGTGGCGCCCCGGTTCGCCGCCTCCATCACGCCCGGCCCACCCCCGGTGATCACCGCGTAGCCGGCGGCTGCCAGCGCCGCGCCCAGCTCCTCGGCCAGTTCGCACTCCGGGCTGTCCGGCTTGCTCCGGGCCGAGCCGAAGACGCTGACCGCCGGGGGCAGGTCGGCCAGGGTGTCGAAGCCCTCCACGAACTCGGACAGGATGCGCAGCGCCCGCCAGGCGTCCTTGGTCTTCCAGTCGCCCCGGCTGCGGGAGTCGAGCAGCCGCTGGTCGGCCGTACTCAACGGAATGGACTCGCGGCGCAGCGTTACCGCACCCCGGTGCCGTTCCGGTCCCGGACCCCGGCCGCCGTTTCGCCCCTCGCTGTGGTTCATGGGCTCCACCGTAATCCGGTGGACCACGGCCGGGGTGGCGTGATCCGGTACGTCACAGGACAAACATCCAGCGCCGGTGCAACCGAACGGGGCTGGGGGGCGTCTACCAATCACAAAGGGGGAAAGCGCGGCGCCCACACCACGGCCGCGCACCTTCGGGGGGTAACGGTGATGACCAGCGGGGAGATCATCCGACTTCGACGACAGATGCAGCGCCGGATCCGGGCGGTGGTTGCGGAGCGCCGGATGGCGCGCAACGCCGCGCCGGTCGGCGCCATCGACGACCCGGGGCCGGACCAGGAATCGCGTACGCAGCAGCACGTCGACGGCTAGTAGTCCGTCGCCGGTATACCCCGGGGAACCGGGTGGCGGCGGGGGGCAGTGGGCCCCCCGCCGGCCGACACCGGGCCGTTCCTCGTCGCGACGTAGGAGTCAGTGCGAGGCGAGCCAGCGGTGCAGGGTGGCCGCGCCGTCCCGGATCTTGCCGATCTCCACGTGCTCGTCCGGGGCGTGCGCTAGGTTGGGGTCGCCCGGCCCGAAGTTGAGCGCCGGAATGCCCAGCGCGGCGAAGCGCGACACGTCCGTCCAGCCGAGCTTGCCGATCGGGTCCGCGCCGACCGCCGCCAGGAACTCCCGGGCCGGCGCCTCGGTCAGCCCGGGCAGCGCCCCGGGCGCCGAGTCCGTCACCCGGACCTGGTAGCCGTCGAAGACCTCGCGGACGTGCGCCTCCGCCTCCTGCGCCGTCCGGTCCGGGGCGAACCGGTAGTTCACCTCCATCTCGCAGAGGTCCGGTACCACGTTCCCGGCCACCCCGCCGCTGATCCGGACCGCGTTCATCCCCTCGCGGTAGACGCAGCCGTCGATGGTGACCATCCGGGCCTGGTACCCCGCCAGCCGGTTGAGCGCGCCGCCGATGCCGTGGATCGCGTTCACCCCGTTCCAGGAGCGGGCCGAGTGCGCCCGCCGGCCGGTCGCGCTGACGATCGCCCGCATGGTCCCCTGACAGCCCGCCTCGACCACCCCGTGCGTCGGCTCCAGCAGCACCGCGAAGTCGGCGGTCAGCCACTCCGGGTGCGCCTGCGCGACCAGGGTCAGCCCGTTGTAGCGGGACTCGATCTCCTCGGCCTCGTAGAAGAAGTAGGTCACGTCGTACCGGGGCTCGGGCACGCTCACCGCCAGGTGCAGCGCGTACGCCACCCCGGACTTCATGTCCGAGGTACCGCAGCCGTAGATCAGGTCACCCTGCACGCTCGACGGGAAGTTGTTGTTCAACGGCACGGTGTCCAGGTGCCCGGCCAACACCACCCGCTGGGCCCGCCCCAGGTCCGTACGGGCCATGATCGTGTTGCTGTGCCGGGCCACGGTCAGGTGCGGCACGTTCCTGAGCACATCCTCGACGCAGTCCGCGATCTCCTTCTCGTTGCGCGAGACGGACTCGATGTCGACCAGGGCGCGGGTCAGCGCCACCGGATCGGCCAACACCTCGGGGGTGAGCGGGTTCTCCATGGTGGGAGACGGTACCGTCAAGGTCGTATCGCCGGGACGCGTCCAAGGCTCGGAAATGACGTTCCACACTCACGGTCGGGCCGAGGCGCCAGACGGATGACGGAGAGGTAAACCGGGTGACGACCGCACAGCCCGCCTGGGGAATCGGAGTGGCGACGCTCGCCGGAGACCAGGTGCTCGACACGTGGTATCCGACCGGCAAGCTCGGCCTGGGTTCGTCCCCGCTGGTCGCGGGCGAGAACGGCGACGTACTCGACCTGCCGCCGGGTGCGATCGGCGAGCGGGCGCTGCCGGGGCTGCGTACCGCCGTGGTGGTCACCGAGATCGGCTCGCTGGCCGACCCGATCAAGGACGCCGCCGACGCGTACCTCCGGCTGCACCTCCTCTCCCACCGCCTGGTCCGGCCCAACGAACTGAACCTCGACGGCATCTTCGGGCTGCTGGCGAACGTCGCCTGGACCTCGGCCGGCCCGTGCCCGCCGGAGCGGGTCGACGAGCTGCGGGTGATCGAGCGGGCCGCCGGCCGGCATCTGGCCGTCTACGGGGTCGACAAGTTCCCCCGGATGACCGACTACGTCGTCCCGTCCGGGGTCCGGATCGCCGACGCCGACCGGGTCCGCCTCGGCGCCCACCTGGCCAGCGGCACCACCGTGATGCACGAGGGCTTCTGCAACTTCAACGCCGGCACGCTCGGCGCCTCCATGGTGGAGGGCCGGATCGTCGCCGGGGTGGTGGTCGGGGACGGCTCCGACATCGGTGCCGGCGCCTCGATCATGGGTACCCTCTCCGGCGGCGGCAAGGAGAAGGTCCGGATCGGCGAGCGGAGCCTGCTCGGCGCCAACGCCGGGATCGGGATCTCCCTCGGCGACGACTGCGTGGTCGAGGCGGGCTGCTACATCACGGCAGGCTCGAAGGTGACCCTGCCGGACGGCCGGGTGGTCAAGGCCCGCGAACTCTCCGGAGTCGACGGGCTGCTGTTCTGGCGCAACTCGGTGACCGGCGCCCTGGAGGCGAAGCCGCGTACCGGCCGGGGCATCGAGCTGAACGCCGCCCTGCACGCCAACGACTGAGGGAGCAGGTGCGGCGAGGTGGCCACCGACGCGGATCCGCGCTCGCCTCGGGAGCGGATGCTCGCCGGTGACCGCTACCGGGCCGACGACCCCGAACTGACCGCGCTGACCCGCCGGGCCGCCCTGCTCGTGCAGCGCTACAACTCGACGCCCGCCGACCGGCCGGAGCAGCACGAGGCACTGTTGCGCGAGCTGCTCGGCGCGGTCGGCGACCGGGTGGTGGTCCGGCCGCCGTTCTACTGCGACTACGGCAGCCAGATCCGGATCGGCGACGGGTCGTTCCTCAACTTCAACGCCGTACTGCTGGACGTCGCCGCGATCGAGCTCGGCGCCAACGTGCAGGTCGGGCCGAACGTGCAACTGCTGACCCCGCACCATCCGCTGGACCCGGAGCAGCGGCGGGCCGGCTGGGAGGCGGCCCGGCCGATCACCATCGGCGACAACGCCTGGCTCGGCGGCGGGGTGATCGTGCTCGGCGGGGTCACCATCGGCCCGGACACCGTGGTCGGCGCCGGCAGCGTGGTCACCCGGGACCTGCCGGCCGGGGTGCTGGCCGTCGGCAACCCGGCCCGGGTCGTACGCCCGCTGGCCGGCTGAACCTGCCTTGCTGCACGGCGGGGACCGCAGGCGTCACTCGGCGGTGGGGCGGGGTTTCGGCAGGGTGCCGGGTGCGGGTGCGTCGCCCAGCCAGCGCAGCACGTCGTGGTCCTTCAGCGGCCGGGCGAAAAGGTAGCCCTGCCCGGAGGCGCAGCCCATGTCCAGCAGGATCGTCCGGACCGCCTCCGTCTCCACCCCCTCGGCGATGATGTCCAGGCCGAGGGTGCCGGCCAGCCGGATGATCCCCTCCACCAGCAGCCGCTGCCGCCGCGACGACGCCACCGTCTCGGTGAACGACCGGTCGATCTTGAGTACGTCCGCCGGCATCTGCTGGAGGTAGCTCAACGACGAGAAGCCGGTGCCGAAGTCGTCGATGGCGACCCGCAGCCCCAGGGTGCGCAGCTCGGAGAGTTCGGCCCAGACCGGCTCCTGGTCCCGCAGCAGCAGGCTCTCGGTGATCTCCAGCATCACCCGGTCCGGCGGTACGTCGGCGGCGGTCAGCGCGGCACGCACGGTACCGACGAAGCCCGGGGTACGGAGCTGCCGGGCCGAGACGTTGATGCTCACGTACGGCACACCCGTCTCGCCCCGCTCCGCGCTCCACCGGGCCACCGCACCGGCCGCCTGGCGCAGCACGTAGTCCCCGATCGGCTCGATCAGCCCGGTCTCCTCGGCCAGCCCGATGAACAACTCCGGCGGCACCGGCCCCCGCGCCGGATGGTGCCACCGGGCCAGCGCCTCGAAGCCGACCGTCACCCGGGTCCGCATGTCGACGATCGGCTGGTAGTCGACCGAGAAGCTGAGCTTCTGCACCGCCTCGGTCAGCGCCGCCCGCAGCTCCAGCCGCTCCACGATCGCGGTGTGCAGCTCCGACTGGTAGCGGCACCAGCGCCCCTTGCCGGCCCCCTTGGCGACGTAGAGCGCGAGGTCGGCCCGTTGCAGCAGCTCACCCGCGTCGCTGGCATCGGCCGTGGTGGCCACCCCGACGCTGACCGAGCCGTTGACCACGGTGTCACCGATCTCCAGCGGCTCGGCGAGCGCCCGGACCAGGTGGTCGGCGACCTGCTCCACCTGCTCCGGGTCGTCCGCGTCGGGGATGAGTACGGCGAACTCGTCGCCGCCGAGCCGGGCCACCAGGTCGTTCGTTCCGACGATCTCCCGCAGCCGCTGACCGGCGGCGACCAGCAGCGCGTCCCCGATCGCGTGCCCGTGGGTGTCGTTGACCGCCGTGAACTCGTCGAGGTCGATGGAGAGCGTGCCGACGGTACGGTCGCCGTCCCGGGCCTTCTCCACCGCCTCGTACACCTGGTCCTGGTAGGAGGCGCGGTTGGCCAGCCCGGTCAACGAGTCGTGCACCGATCGGTGGGACAGCTCCTGCTCCAGCCGGACCCGCTCGGTGATGTCCCGCAACGTCAGCACGAAGCCACGTACGGTCCGGTCCCGGCGCAGGTCCCGACAGGTCACCTCCAACTGCACCCGCTGCCCGTCGGGGCGCCGTACGCTCCAGTCGACTCCCCGACGGTCCGACTCGGTCAGCGCCGTGTCGAGCAGGGCGGGGACCGAGATCTGGTCCTCGGCGGAGAGCACCGTGCCCAGGTCGGTGCAGTCGGCCGGCTCGACGCCGAGTACGGATCGGACCGACGGGCTGGCGTACCGGACCCGGTGGTCGTCGTCGACGATCAGGATCACGTCCGCCGCGTTCTGCACCAGGCTGCGGAAGTACGCCTCGCTGTCCCGGCGGTTGATCTCCTGGGCCAGGCTGATCCGTTCCAGCGCCATCGCCGCCTGCGCGGCCAGCACCTCCAGCGAGTCCCGCAGGGTCGGCAGCAGCCGGCTGTCGGTGGCGACCAGCAGCGCACCGACCCGTAACGCGCCGCTGGCCCCGCCGTCGACCCGGCCGTCACCGACCAGCGGGCAGAGCGCGACGCTCTCGAAGCCGCGAAGCTGCTCGGCCAGCGCCGGTTGCAGGGTCCGGACCCGGAGCAGCCGGCTACGCCGGGCCGCGGCCGTGGTCGGGGCGGGATAGAAGGGTGACGGCGTGGCCATCCCCGGCCCCCAGATGCTCACCGTGGTCGCCGGCACCCCGTCGGTGTGGTTGATCGTGAAGACCATCCGGTGTGGGGAGTGCCGGGGCACCAGCCGGGCCACCGCGGTCCGTACCGCCCGGCGCACCTCGGCGGTGTCGGTCGCGGCCACCAGTTCGGCACCGGACTGCCGCAGGCTCCGCTCCCGGGCCACCGCCTGCCGGTGCCCGTCGACCGCGTCAGCGAGCCGACTCAGTACCAGCGCGAAGACCACCCCGCCGACCACGGCGATCACCGCGCCGTCCCGGACGTCCCCGTTGACCACCTCCAGCAACAGCACCGCCGGGGCGAGCGTCGCGGCGATCCCCAGCAGAACCAGCCGGGTCTTGTCGATCTCGCTGTCCGGGGGCGCGGCCGTTTCGGTCAGCGTCGCCATCGACGGGTGCAGCGCGGCGGCCCCCCAGGCGATGTAGAAGGCGAGCCAGCCCAGCTCGTCCGGGCCGCCCGGGTGCCAGGCACCGCGCAGCAGCGCGGCACCGTAGCTGAGGTCGGAGACGAGCATCCCGGCCGCGCCGGCCGCCAGGAGCAGCCCGGCGACGCTGCCCCGCGAGGTCACCGCCACCCGTACGGCGGTGGCCAGCAGCAGCACGTCGAGCAGCGCGTACGCGGCCAGCACCGACTGCTCGAAGGTGCTCGGCCCCGGACCGACGAGGTAGGGCCGGATCACCATCACCCAGAGCAGGAAGGCACCGGCGGTGGTGAAGATGAGGAAGTCGAGGAGCCCGGACCGGTCCCGGGCTCCGGTGGTGGAACGGGTCAGCCCGAGCAGCCCCGCACCGATCAGCGGCACCATCACCAGATAGAAGAGGTCGGAGACGAGTCCGGAGTCGGTTCGGGAGTCACCGAGCGGCAGGTTCGCGGCGAGCAGGTAGACGGTGTCGCCGGCCGCGAAGACCCCGAGCGCCGCCGCGAACAGCCACCAGGAGTACGCCCGCTGCGGCCGGTACCGGCGGATCCCGACCGCGATGGCCACCATGCTGGTCAACCCGAACACGGCGGTCACCACCGGACGCGGCACCGGCAGGGCGAAGAAGCTGACCAGCAGCGCGGCGTTCACCCCGGCGTACCCGGCCAACAGTTTCCGAACTGACACGGCTCTCCTGCCGATCGTCGCTCCTGCCGATCGTCGCCGACGGCTGCACCACCGGTCCAAACAGCTTCGCCGATCGGTCTACCAGTCCTCGATGCGCTTCGCCATCGCCCCGCCGGGTAGTGGTGGCGCCCGATGGGCAGTGAGCAACCCGGGACCTCCGGCGACGGACCTGTTCGGACCTGCCGGGTCAGGCCGGATTGGACGGTGCCATCCGGACGATCAGGTCGGCCCGGTCGACGGTGCCGGCGATCAGTTCGGCGTTGCGCTGGTCGGTGCCCCGGGCCCGGGCCGCCGCCTCCATAGGCTGCCGGCCGAACGCGATGTGCCGCTCGGTCAGCCGGTGCAGCCGCTCGGACTCGTCGAGTTCGAGGAACCACACCTCGTCGAGGAGGCCACGCACCTCGCCCCAGGGCTGGTCGGGTACCAGCAGATAGTTGCCCTCGACCACCACCAGCGGCACCGACGGTGGGACCGGGATCGCCCCGGCGACCGGCTCCTCCAGCTCCCGGCGGAACTCCGGCGCGTACACCGTCTCCGTGCCGGCTCGCAGCCGGCGCAGCAGCGCGACGAAGCCGGCCGCGTCGAAGGTGTCCGGCGCGCCCTTGCGGGCGTGCCGGCCGAGCCGGTGCAGTTCGGACTCGGCCAGGTGGAAGCCGTCCATCGGCACCAGCTCGGCAACTCCGCCCAGCGCCGCCACCAGCAGCCCGGCCAGGGTCGACTTGCCCGCCGCCGGCGCGCCGGTGATGCCGAGCAACCGGCGCGGCCCGGTCGACGCCAACGCGCGGGCCCGGGCCACCAACTGGTCCAGGGTGTGGGGAGACGGATCGGGGCGCACCCGGGAACTATCCCACCCCGCCGGCCGGCAGGGGCTCGCCGGCCGCCAGCCGGGGAAAGAGCGGCGCCGCCCTGGTGACCCGACGGCCGCCCGGATAGCCGCCCCAGGCCAGGTCCTCGGGCACCCGTGGGGCGTACCCGCCGAGCCCGATCTGCCGCCAGATCCGCCCGGCGGTCTCCGGTACCGCCGGTGCGGCCAGTACGGCGACGATGCGCAGCGCCTCCAGCGCGTCGCCGAGTACGGTGGCCGCCTCGGTCGAGCCGGCCGGCGACCGCCACGGCTGCGCCGAGACCAGGTAGGAGTTGGTCGCCGCCACCAGCCGCCACGCGGCGGCCAGCGCCTCGGAGGGCGCCCCGGCCGACCACCCGGCCGCGCCGGCCTCGGCCCAGCGGGCGGCGGCCGGGGCGAGCGGGGAGGACCGGCCCGGGGCCGGGCCGGTCCCGGCACACCGGGACACCACCAGCGCGGTCACCCGGGAGAGCAGGTTGCCGAGGGTGTTGGCCAGGTCGGCGTTGTAGCGCGCCTGCACCGAGGCGGGCGAGAACTCCCCGTCCGGGCCGACCGGGTTGTCCCGGAGCAGGTGGTAGCGGAGCCCCTCCGGCCCGAACCGGTCGAGCAGGTCGTCCAGGGCGACGGTCCGTTCCCCGGACTTCGCGATCTTGCTGCCGCGTTGCAGCAGGAAGCCGTGCACGGTGATCCGCTCCGGCAGCGGCAGGTCGGCGGCGAGCAGGATCGCCGGCCAGTAGACCGCGTGGAACCGCAGAATGTCCTTGCCGATGACGTGCCGGGCCGGCCACCAGTGGGCGTACTCCGGCGCGGGCCAACCGGCGGCGGTGAGATAGCTGCCGAGGGCGTCGAACCAGACGTACGTGACCTGGGTCGGGTCCCAGGGCAGCGGGACGCCCCAGTCCAGGCCGGCCCGGCTGATCGAGAAGTCGGTCAGTCCCCGGCGCAGCCAGCCGAGCGCCTCGTTGCGGCGGGCGGCCGGCCGGACCGCCTCCGGACACCGGTCGAACCACTCGGCGAGCGGCCGGGTGAACTCGGAGAGCCGGAAAAACCAGTTCTCCTCGCCGACCAGCTCGGTCGGCCGGCCGTGCACCGCACAGACCAGCTCCGTCGCGTACGCCTCACAGCCGACGCAGTACCGCCCGTCGTACCGGCCGGGGCGGAGGTGGCCCGCCTCGTACACCCGGGTCAGCAGTTCGGTCACCGTCTCCCGGTGCCGTGCCGAGGTGGTGCGGACGAACTCGTCGTACCCGATGCCGAGCCGGTCCCAGGTGGCCCGGAACCGGCCGGCGGTGCGTTCGGCGAGCGTGGCCGGTGCGATCCCGGCCTCCGCCGCCGCCCGGCGGACCTTGGCGCCGTGCTCGTCGGTGCCGGTGACCAGCCGGACCGGTCGCCCGCAGAGCCGCTCCCACCGGGCCAGCGCGTCGGCGAGCACCGTCGAGTACGCGTGGCCGACGTGCGGCAGGTCGTTGACGTAGTAGATCGGCGTGGTCAGGTAGGTCATGGCGCCCTCCACGGAGATGTCGGGAGGGGCCCGGACCCGCACACACACGAAAACGGACCCCTCGAAGGATCGAGAGGCCCGTTCGACGCGGGCGGTGTGCGCCGCGACCTAGCTCCGGCCCCTCCGGGGCCGGCGCATCAGTCGGGTCTGGGTCGCGGCACTCATCGACGTCATCCTAGTGCGGTACGTCGCCGTCACGCACCGGCATTCAGCCGGCCGCCAGCGGTGGCGGGGTGATCGCGAACCGGGCCTCGACGGTGGCGTGCACCGTCTGCACCTGCGGGTCGAGGTCGAGTTCGGGCGGGCCCCCGCCGGCCGCCCGGTAGCCCATGGTCTGTGCGGCCCGGGTCATCATCAGCGGCTGCTCGGTCAGCCCGGCGTCGGAGAGGTGCAGCAGCGCGGTCACCTCGGCACCGAGCGCGTCGGCGTACTCCCGGGCCCGGGCGATCGCCTCCGCGACGGCGGCCCGGCGGGCCTCCCGGTGAACCGGGCTGCCCGGCCGCAGCGCCCACCACGGGCCGGCGACGGTCGTCTGGTCCTGGTCGGCGAGCCGGAGCATCAGCTCGCCGAGCACCTCGAAATCGGTCACCGTCACGGTGGTGGTGGCACTGCCGGCGTAGCCGGTCACCTTCTCTCCGGAGCCCTTCAGCTCGGGGCGTACCCACAGGTCGCCGGTTTCCCGGCGCTCGATCGCGTCGCCGTAGCCGTCGATCAGCGCCCGGACCGCTGCGGACCGCTCGGCCAGCCGGGTCAGCGCCGCCGGGCGGTTCTTGTCCCGCGCGGCGACGGTCACCGAGAATCGGGCGATCTCCGGGGGAACTTCCCGGGTCACCTCACTACGTACCGACACGAAGGGTTGCTCCGTCATCAGGCCACCCTAGTCCGGGCGGGGCGCGACGGCAGATCCTCAGGGCGACGGCCCGGGCGCCTCCGGCGCTTGTCCAGGGCCGTCCGGACGCTCGCGCCGGCGGGCTGGAGGCAGCGGTCGCGCCAGGACGGTCACTATGCTGTGCCGGCGCCCTCGACCGGCAGCTCGATCCGGCCGAGGACCGCGACGCAGAGATGGGGAGCTGATGCAGGACGAGCTGTTCACTCCGACGATCCAGGAGCGGCCCGCGCCCGACAGACCGCCGTGGCGGCCCGAGTCGATCGTGTACCCGGCCGTCTTCGGCGGCCCGCTGGCCGCGACCGTGCTGGGCGTGCTCAACGGCGGACGGCTGGGACTGCCCGGCAACCGCCTGCTCGCCATCGCCGCGGCCGGGCTGGTCGGTTTCGGCGCACGGCTCGCGGTGAGCGCGGCCGTCGACGGCAGCTCAGGGGTACGGGTGGCCGGCATGATCACCGGCGCACTTGTCTGGCTGGTGGTACTCGCCTTCCAACGCGCACCCTTCCGCGGCTACTCGTACGGCCGTGGTGAGCCCGCCAGCCTGATCGGTCCCGGCTTCGCCGCGGCCATCGGCCTCGGCCTGCTGGAGGCCATCCTCATCCTGGTGCTGGTCCGATGACCGCCCCGTCGCCGGTGCTGGCCCGGGCCGAAGCCCTGCTGCTGGCGGACCGGCCACAGGAAGCTCTGGCGGAACTGTCCAGGTTGCCGGCCGACGAGGCGGTCGACGGGCCCGCGACCCTGCTGCGCTGCGCCGCGCTGGGCCACCTCGGTCGCTGGTCCGAGGTGGTCGAGTCCGCCAGCGCCGGTCTGGCCACCGCCGGGCCGGACCCGGACCTGCTGTGGCACCTGGGCCGCGCCGAGCACCGGCTCGGCCGCCCGCAGGTCGCCGAGCGGGCCCTGCTCGACGGGCTGGCCCAGGCACCGCACGACGTCGACCTGCTCTGCACCTACGCTGACGTCTGTGCGGCCAACGGGCAGGTGGCGAAGGCGGCGAAACTCGTCGAGCGGGCCACGGCGCTGGCCCCGGAGGAACCGGTCGTCTACGCCGCCCGCGTCCAGGTCGCCTTCGCCAGCGGCGACGACCGGGCCGCCGAGCGGATCAGCCGGGAGTTCGTCGCCGCCCATCCGGAGCACCCGGCCGCGCACGCCCTGCTCGGCAGCACCAGTGCCGCACGCGGCCGGATCGGCGTGGCGTACGAGGGCTACCGGCAGGCCGCCGCCGCGATGCCCAGCAAGCAGACGTTCGCCGAGTCCGCCCTGGAGCTGAAGATCGCGCAACATCCGCTGATGCTGCCGATCCGGCCGGTACTGCGGATCGGACCGCTGAAGGTCTGGCTGGGCGCGATCACCCTGGTCTTCGGGCTACGCGCGGCCGGCCTGACCACGCTCTCGGCGGCGCTCGGATTGCTGTGGCTGCTGTTCTGCGTCTACTCCTGGATCGTGCCGCCGCTGGTGCGCCGCTGGTTCCGCCGGAACTGGCGCTGAGCACCCGGGCCGACCAGCGCTCGGCAGGCGTTCCGGCGGCGCCCAGCGGCGTCACCGCGGTACGCCGACGTCAGTTCGGTCGAACCGTGCGTCGATTGCCGCGCCACCTGGCCGTGTACGGCAGCACGAACAGGTACAGGCCGCTGAAGAGCAGCAGGACGAGCGGGTAGAGCGGGAGGTAGTACACCCACTCGGCGGGTTCCCCCAGGGCCAGCGCGACAAAGACGATGATCATGCTCACCGTGAAGGTCATGGAGAGCCAACGGTGACTCTGCCGGATGAATTTGCTCCAGTTCAACGTGACTCCTCAACGAGAACACCGGCCCCGGAACCCGGCGACCTCCCGGTGGGTCCTTGCGCCGGTTCGTGTGGACGATCGGTAGGTGGTGACGGTGGGCGGCAGTCGGCACGCCGTCCCAACGGACACCTGTGGTACCGGGTGAGTTGACCGTCACGCTAGTTGCGGCGGCACGAGACCTGCTTCTCGAATCCTGATCGATCCGCTCAGCCGCCCCGTCCGACATGCGTCGGCGAGCCGGCTCTTTACACCGGTCGGCCGGTCGTGGCTGGATGGACCGGTGACCGACGAGTTCGACGAAACCGTCAGCGGCATGATGCGCGCGATCGAGGCCAACTGGGACGCCCGGACACCGGTCCACCTGGCCAGTGAGTTCTACGGCGTCGGCAGCCGGGACGCCGAGTTCTGGTTCGCCGAGTTCGAGTGGTCCGACCTGGGCGACCTTTCCGGTCGCGACCTGCTGCACCTACAGTGCCATCTCGGCACCGAGACGGCGGCGTTCGCCCGGCGCGGTGCCCGCACGGTCGGTCTCGACATCTCCGGCGCGGCCGTCACGGCGGCCCGGCGGATCGCCGCCGAGGCCGGGCTCGACATCGAGTACGTACAGGCCAACGTCTTCGACGCCGTGTCGGCCCTCGCCGGTCGCCGGTTCGATGTCGTCTACACCGGCAAGGGTGCGCTGGTCTACGTGCCCGACCTGGACCGCTGGGCACGCGTGGTCTCCGAACTGCTGCGACCCGGCGGAACCGTGTACGTGGTGGAGTTCCACCCGCTGCTGGCCGCGCTCGGCCTCGTCCCGGCCCCGGACGAGGGCACCGACCTGGTGCTCCGGCACGACTACCTGGCCGGGGGCGGCCCGCGCCGCCTCGACTCCGCGCACAGCTACACCGACGGGCCGCCGCTGGACGGGGCAACGGTGAGTTACGAGTGGTCGCACGGTCTCGGTGAACTGGTCGACGCGCTGGTCGGCGCCGGCCTGCGGGTGACCGGGCTGCGGGAGAGCGACGAGGCGCCGTGGCCGCGCTGGCCCCGGATGACCAGCACGGAACGAGGTTGGTGGCGGCTGCCGACCGGCGAGCCACGAATCCCGCTGCTCTACGGCCTGCGAGCCACCGCTCCCGTGGACTGACCATTGGCAGCACCCCGCGCCACGAGGGCTACCGGCAGGCCGCCGTCCCGATCGATGGGTCGCGGAACTTGGCGAGGTTGATGACCGCCTCAGGGCTAGCAGACGGTTCCGACCGGTAGCCCTCGCTGTGGTAGAGGTCGACGTTCCGGGCGCTCCTCGCGCCGGTGGACAGCAGGATGCGGTCGCAGTCCAGATCGGCGGCGGCTTCGGCGGTACGCAGCAGCCATCGACCCAGTCCTCGGCCCCGGAGGTCGGGTACGACGGCGAGCCGACCCACGTGCCAGTCGGTCTCGACCCGACGGGTCCGCACCATGCCCAGCAACCGGCCATCCAGCCAGACGCCCGTGGTGTGCCAGGTGGCCAGCCACCCGCGTACCTCGTCCGGCGACTCGTGCAGGGCGGGTATTTCCGTGGTGTCATTGGCGATCGCCTCGTCCGCCCAGCAGCACCGTTGCAGCACGGTGACTTCGGGCCCGTCGTCGGGCGTCAGCCGTCGCACGTAGGACCCCGGCAGCGGGCCGGGAAGTGTCCCGACGCGTGCGCGTTCGCGCATCGGCCGTAGGGCGTGGGCGAGCCGGACCAGTTCGTCCAGCAGGCCGATCCCGGCCGCGTCGCGGGCCGGGTCGGGCCGCAGCCGCCCATCCTCGACGGCGTCGCCGATCCGGATCGCCACCGTGGCGCCGAGCGGGACCAGCCGCAGTGTGGTCACCACCTGCTTCGCGTGCTGGACCGACCGGGTGCCCGCCGACGTGTTGCCGTAGCTGACGAAGCCCATCGGTTTCCACGCCCACTCGCGGCCGAGGTAGTCCAGCGCGTTCTTCAGGGTCGCCGGCATTCCGTAGTTGTATTCCGGAGTGACGGCGACGAACCCGTCGGCCCCGTCAACGAGCGCACTCCACCTGCGCGTGTGTTCGTGCCGGTAGACACCGCTCGAAGGATGCTCCTCCTCGTCGAGGAACGGCAGGTTCAGGTCGCCGAGGGCCACTGGCACGAGTTCGACGCCAAGCTCGCTGGCACGCGGGGCGATGGTCTCGGTCAGCCACCGTGCCACGGCAGGACCGAGGGCACCAGGCCGGGTCGCGCACGACACCACCAGGACGCGGAGAGATCTCGTTGACATGGAAACGAAGCCTAGATGCTAAGTTGATTCCATGTCAACAAAACGGCAGGTTCGGACCGTGCGCTGGCTGACTCCTGAGGAGGAACGGGCGTGGCGGGCGTTTCTGCGGGTGATGGTCGCCGTCCAGAGCGGCACGGCGAGCGACCTGGCCGCGATCGGACTCTCCGAGCCCGACTACGAGGTACTCAGTACCCTGTCCGAACGCCCCGACCACACAAACACCCTGGGGAAGCAGGCCGACAAGATGGGCTGGTCACGTAGTCGGCTGTCCCGGCACGCCGCCCGGATGGAAGGGCGCGGTCTGCTCCGGCGCGCACCCGACCCGACCGACGGCCGAGGTTGCCTCCTCGTACTCACGGAGCAAGGGCTGGATGCCCTCGAGAACGCCGCGCCCGTGCACCTCGAGTCGGTTCGGCGGCACTTCATCGACCGGCTCACGGCCGACGATCTCGCCGCCATCGAACAGATCGCCGAAAGGCTCGAAGGAACCCGGCCCGCGGGCGGTTGACCGCTCAGCCCGGGTACGCCGCCGGTTCCCGGCGCGAGTGCCCGTGGCCGCGCGCGGTTCAGCCGAGCAGCCGCTCCGCGGCGGTGGCCACCCGCTCGTCGGTCGCGGTGAGCGCCACCCGGACGTGCCGGTTGCCGGTCGGACCGTAGAACCCGCCGGGCGCGACCAGGATGCCCCGCTCGGCGAACCAGTCCACCGTGGCCCAGCAGTCCTCGTCCCGGCTGGCCCACAGATAGAGCCCGGCCGTGGAGTGCGCGATCTCGAAACCGGCCTTGACCAGCGCGTCGCGCAGCACCTCGCGGCGGGCGGCGTACCGGACCCGCTGCTCGGCCACGTGCGCCTCGTCGCCGAGCGCCGCGACCATCGCCGCCTGCACCGGAGCCGGCACGATCATCCCGGCGTGCTTCCGCACCGCCAGCAGGGCGCCGACGATGCTCCGGTCACCGGCGACGAAGCCGGCCCGGTAGCCCGCCAGGTTGGAGCGCTTGGAGAGCGAGTGCACGGCCAGCAGATTTGCGTGGTCGCCGCCGGAAACCGCCGGGTCGAGGATCGAGGTCGGCGTCTCCTCCCAGCCCAGCGAGAGGTAGCACTCGTCACTGGCCACCACCACGCCACGCTCGCGGGCCCAGTCCACCACCTTGCGAAGGTGCTCCGGCGGCAGGACCCGACCGGTCGGATTGGACGGCGAGTTGACCCAGAGCAGGCGTACCCGGGGGTCGGGGCCGAGCGCGGTCAGGGCGTCGGCCCGGACCACCTCCGCGCCGGCCAGCCGGGCCCCGACCTCGTACGTCGGGTAGCAGACCTGCGGGATCGCCACCACGTCGCCCGGGCCGAGGCCGAGCAGGGTGGGCAGCCAGCCGACCAGCTCCTTCGAGCCGATGGTCGGCAGCACGCCGACGGTCTCCGGATCAGCGCCGCAGAACCGGGTGACCCACTCGGTGATCGCCGCGCGCAGTGCCGGGGAGCCGGCGGTCAGCGGATAGCCGGGCGTGTCCGAGGCCGCCGCCAGGGCCGCCCGGATCGAGGCGGGCACCGGGTCGACCGGGGTACCCACGGAGAGGTCGACGATCCCGTCCGGGTGCCGCCCGGCCAGCGCCTTCGCCGGCTCGAGCAGGTCCCAGGGGAAGTCGGGCAGGTTGCCGGTACGGCCGGAGCGCCCCACCTCGGGCGTACCGCCGGCAGCCGGTGCCGGGCCGCTCAGTGCTCACCCCGAGGCGGCTGGGCCGCGACGAAGGGAGTGTCCTTCTCGATCTTGCCGATCTTGGAGGCTCCGCCCGGCGACCCGAGGTCCTCGAAGAACTCGTAGTTGGCGGTGGTGTAGTCCTTCCACTGCTCCGGCACGTCGTCTTCGTAGAAGATCGCCTCCACCGGGCAGACCGGCTCGCACGCCCCGCAGTCGACACACTCGTCGGGGTGGATGTAGAGCATCCGGTTGCCCTCGTAGATGCAGTCGACCGGGCACTCCTCGATGCACGCTTTGTCGAGCACATCCACGCACGGCTCGGCGATGATGTAGGTCACCGATCTTCTCCTCCGCAAGCCACGCCGCGATCGATCGCGACGGTAAGAGCCTAGTATGTCGCCGGGGAGGGGGTCGATCGTGCTCGGACGCCGCGATGTGGGACACCGGATAGTGGTTCGGCGGATTGTCGGAAATCAGAGCGGACGTACCCTGTTCAGCGACGCCCTGGGCGAGCTGGTCGACCTGACCGAGACCCATCTCACGCTGGCCACCGCGAACGGGCCGCTCCGGGTCCCGCTGCGCGAGGTGCACCGGGCCAAGCGGGTGCCGCCGGCCCGGCGCCCGAACGCGGCGGCGGTGGTCGAACTCGAACTCGCCTCCGACGAGGCCTGGCCGGCACCGGTACGCGAACGGCTCGGCGACTGGCTGCTGCGTACCGCCGAGGGCTGGTCCGGACGGGCGAACAGCGCGCTGCCGGTGGGTGACCCCGACCGGCCGCTCGACGAGGCGATCGACGCGGTCCAGCGCTGGTACGCCGAGCGCGGCCGCCCGCCCATGGTCAACGTGCCGCTCCCACTGGCCGCCCCCCTCGGCGCGGCGCTGGACGAGCGCGGCTGGACGGCCCGGCCACTGGTACTCGTGCAGACCGCGCCGCTGGCGACGATCCTGGAGACCGTCCCCGCCCGGCCGGAGCTGCCGGCGCCGGAGCTGGCCGAGACGGCCTCGCCGGAGTGGTTCGCCCTGGCCGCGCAGCGCAAGGCGCAGCAGACCCGGCGGTACGCCCGGCTCGACGCGGACGCCGCCGGCTCGCCCGACGCCGCCGAGCAGCCCGACCACGCCGAGCAGCTTGACGATCCCGGTGCTCCGGCCGAGCTGCCGGCCGCCGCCCGGCACATCCTCACCGCCGTGCGGCAGGTCCGCTTCGTCCACCTCTACGCCACGCCGCCCGCAGGCGGGCCGGGCGACGCGCCGGAACTGGTCGCGGTGGCCCGGGGCACGGTCACCGGTAAGGACCGGTGGCTGGGGCTGAGCCTGATCGAGGTGGTCCCGGCGGCCCGCCGCCGGGGGCTGGCCCAGCACATGGTCCGGGCGCTGGCCGAGTGGGCGGCGGGGCTCGGGGCGAGCCGGGCGTTCCTCCAGGTCGAGGAGCGCAACGAGGCCGCCGTCTCGCTCTACCGGCGGCTCGGCTTCACCACCCACCACACCTACCAGACCCGGGTCGCGCCGCACTGAGCCGACCTGGGCGGGGCTGATGCGGCTCAGCGGCGTACGACCCGGCGGGGCTTGGACTGCTTCGCCTCGGCGTACCGCTTCAGCGACTGCGACCGGTAGTCCCGGCCGAACGCGGTGAGCAGCAGGTAGCCGACGAGTACCCCGCCGAAGGTGAAACCGGCGTAGAGCCAGATCTGCGAGAAGAACGCCCCGGCTCCCGAGGCGAACGGCTGGCTGCCGCTGACGAACGGGCCGACGAAGACGGTCAGCAGCATCGCGACCAGTACGGCGAGCGCCATCTCCCCGGCCCAGTCCGGCAGCGGACGGCGCTGCCCCCGGAGGAACGCGAGGGTCGCCAGGACCACCCCGATCGCGGCGAACATGCCCAGCGAGATCCGGTCCTGCACCTCGGTGTTGTCACCGAAGCCGAACCGGGCCACCAGGCGGGCCGCGACGTTGATCCCGAACAGCACACCCGCGAGTACTCCGACCGGCAGCCAACGCTCCTTCATCAGGAGCCGCCCGAGAAACCCCTGGCTTCAGCCATGGGGAGGAAAGGGCGGTCAGGCATGGTGGTGGTTCTCGGCATTGGCGTGACTCCTCTCGGTATGCGGAACTGTCGGATGCGGCTGAGATGCTGCAAGGCGTGGACGAGACGGTGCGGTATACCTACCGGTTGCGCCCCGGCGCGACCGCGCAGACCACACTCCTCGCCGAGTGGGGACGCTGCCGCTGGCTGTGGAACGAGGCCGTCCACCAGTACAAGACCGGGCGTAAACCCACCTTCGGCAAGCTGTCGAAGCTGCTGACCGAGGCGCGGGCCCACTCGTCGTGGCTGCGGGACGGGTCCCAGGTCGTCCAGCAGCAGACGCTGCGCACCTACGCTCTCGCCCTCCACCACTCCTTCAAGGTGAAGGGACGCGGCCGACCCAGGGCCAAACGACTGAAGAACGCACTGCCCAGCCTTGGATACACCACACGTGGCTTCTCGATGCGCGACCAGCGGCTGCGGCTGCCCGGCGGCATCACCATCCCGGTCGTGTGGTCCCGCGAACTGCCGTCCGATCCGACCAGCGTCCGGGTCTACCAGGACACGCTCGGGCACTGGTACGCCTCCTTCGTCGTCCGCCGCGAGATCGCGCCCGCGCCCGAGGTTGGTGGTGCGATCGGTGTCGACTGGGGTGTCGCCACGACCGCGACGACCACCGACCCGGTCTACGACCTGCCACACCACGGCCACCGGAAACGGTGCGCCGCCGAACTCGCCAAACTCCAACGCCGGATGGCCCGCCGTCGCAGGGCGAAGGGCGCCCCGCCGTCGAAGGGCTACCTGCGCGCCAGACGCCAGGCGGCGAAGATCGCGAAGAAGGCGGCCCGGCAGAACACCCACGACGCCCGCGTCTGGGCGAAGAAGATCGTCGACAACCACGCGACGATCGCGGTCGAGGACTTCACGCCGACATTCCTGACCTAATCCCGGATGGCTCGCAAGTCGGCCGACGCGGCGATCGGGGCGGCGAAACGGGAACTGGTCGAGCGTGGCCGGCGGGCGGGCCGGAAGGTGGTGCTGGTACCGCCCGCCTACACCACGATGACCTGCTCGCAGTGCGGTACGAGAGCCAAGCACCGCCTCGGGCTGGGTGTCAGAGTCTTCCGGTGCGACGAATGCGGATACACCGCATGTCGGGACCGGAACGCCGCGAGGACGATCCTCGCCACGGCAGAGCGCGGCCGTGCTGGTGCCGACGACGTAAGACATGCGATCACCTCCTCCCAGGATGGTGGTCGGGTGCAATCCGAGCCAGAAATTCCCCGGCTTCCAGCCATGGGGAAGCGTTAACGCACGTCCTCTTGGCCTCCTCCCCCGCCTCCCTCGGGGCCCCGTCCGTGCGGAGCTTCTTGCCACAGAGTTCTACCACCCGTGCCTACGTGGATCCATGGTGCGAGCGGTCCGGGGCCGAGCGGTGGCGGGGTCGGGACAGGTGGGATCAGAGCCGGAGCTGCCGGGACTCCGGACCGCGCGGGTTCATGATCACGCGGAAGCCCATGATCGCGAAGGTCACCGAACCGGCGAAGATCATCACCAGTCCGACCCAGTTGTCGGCCGCGATCAGCACGTCACCCTCCGAGGTGCCACCCGCGGCGACCACCATCAGGGCGAACCAGACGACGGCGGGCAGCGCCAGCGCCCAGCGCCGGCCCACCACCCGGGGCGCGAACCAGCCCAGCGCCACGTTCGCCAGCACGGTGACCAGCACCGAAACCCCGATCAACACCCCGCCGACCCGGAGCATCGACAGGATCAGCTCCAGCACCGCGGTGACCGCCGCCGCCACCACCGCGACCACGCCACCGACCACCCGCAGCAGCACGTCGACCACCCGGTGCACCGCCGACGGCTCGGCGGGCGACGGAACCGGCTCCAGCTCGGACGGAATGGACACAGACGGGCCCGACAGGCTCACCGCGCGCCCGCCTCCGCCGGCGTACCGGTCGGGGGCGTCGGGGCTGCGGCCGGGTCGGTCGGGGCATCGCCGGCCGGTACCGGCCCGCTCGGGTCGGCATCCGCCACCGGTAGCCCGGCGAAGAGGTCGTCCTCCCAGCCGTACGGGCCGGCGCCCGGGCCCCGGGAGCCGATGGCGAGGGTGTAGTACTCCACGCCCATGAACTCGCCACCGAAGTTGCTGGCGATCGAGTAGAGCCACGAGTTGTCCGGGATCTGCGTCGCGTGCGCCCGCATCGCCGCCTCCTTGGCGGCGTGCTGGTCGGTGCCGTCGATCCGGGCCGCGATCTGCTCGTCCGGGGTACCGAACGGGAGGTCGTCGGCCTGCTCGGTGCCGGCGAACGGGTTGTCGGCGGCATCGGCGAAGGCGACCAGACCCGCCTCCAGCACGCTCCTCGGCATCGCCGTCCAGTAGATCTTGTCGGGGCCGAAACCCTCGGCGGTGGCGAGTTCGGCCGCCCGCATCGCCACCCGGTGCGCCTGGATGTGGTCCGGGTGCCCGTAGAAGCCGTTCGGGTCGTAGGTGACCAGCACCTGCGGGCGCACCTCGCGCATGATCTCGACCAGGTGACCGGCCGCCTCGTCGAGATCGGCCCGCCAGAACGCCCTCGGGTGGTCGTTGGTGGGCAGCCCCATCATCCCCGAGTCGCGGTACCGCCCCGCGCCGCCGAGGAACCGGTGGTCGCGCACCCCGAGCGCGGCACAGGCGGCGGCCAGCTCCGCGATCCGGTACCCGCCGAGCTGGTCGGCCTCGGCGGCGGCCAACCCGTGCAGCGCCGGTACGTGGATCTCGCCCTCCTCGCCGAGGGTGCAGGTGACCAGGGTGACCCCGGCGCCGGCCGCCGCGTAGTACGCCATCGTGGCGCCGGTGCCGATCGCCTCGTCGTCCGGATGCGCGTGCACCAGCAGCAGCCGCCGGATCGGCCGGGCCGGATCGGCGGAACCGAACGGCTCGGTTTCCTCGGCCGGGACGGCCACCTCGCTCGGGTTCGTCACCCGGGCAACTCTACGCGGCCGGACCGATTCACCCTACGCAGGAGCGGCCCGCCACCTCCGCAGAGTAATCAGGCCACCACCGGTACCCGACCGGGCGGCGATGCCCGGCTCGGCCACATCGCCGACCGCCCGGCTCTACGATCACGGTGTGGAGTACCCGGAGTTGGCCGCCCGTACCCGCCGGTTCAGCCGCGGCGCGCCGCGGGCCGTGACGGTGGCGAGCGACGGCTCGCGGGTGGTCTTCCTCCGCTCCGGCGGCCCCACCGACCCGGTCGACGCGCTCTGGATGCTGGACGTCACCGACGGTACCGAACGGCTGGTCGCCGACCCCGCCGACCTGCTCGCCGACCCGGCGGCCGACGCCGACCCGACCCGGACGCGCCCGGTCGCCGACCCCACCGACCTGGCGGCGGCCGCCGCCGGCGCCCAGCCGACCGGGTTCGCCGGTCCCGGACCCGCCGTCGGCACCGACCTGGCCGGCACGCCGCACTCGACCGAGCGGGCCCTACGCGAACGGCTCCGGCTGAGCGCCTCCGGCATCGCCTCCTACGCCACCGACCCGGCCGCCCGGATCGCGGTCTTCACCCTCGACGGCCGGCTGTTCCGGGCCGACCTGGTGCACGGGGACGTCGTCGAGGTCGCCGTCACCGGCCCGGTGGTCGACCCCCGACCGGACCCGACCGGCCAGCGGCTCGCCTACGTCACCGACGCCGCCGGTGACGGCGGCCGGGTCGGGCAGCTGCGGGTGGTGGACTCCGACGGCACCGACACCCTGCTGGCCGGCGAGGACGCCGGGGTCACCTGGGGGCTCGCCGAGTTCGTCGCGGCCGAGGAGTTCGACCGGTTCCGGGGGTACTGGTGGGCGCCGGACGGGCGCTCCATCCTGGCCGCCCGGGTCGACGAGTCCCGGCTGCCCCGCTGGTACCTGCACGACCCCGGTGACCCGGCCAGCCCGCCGCGCTCGGTGGCGTACCCGCGCTCCGGCGGGCCGAACGCCGAGGTGAGCCTGCACCTGCTCGACCTCGACGGCGGCTGGGTGGACGTGCACTGGGACCGGGAGACCTACCCCTACCTGGTCTCGGTGGAGTGGGCCGAGACCGGGCCGCTGATCACCGTACTGCGCCGGTTGCAGCAGCACGGTCTGGTGCTGGCGGTCGACCCGCGTACCGGCGAGACGCAGGTGCACGCCGAACTCGCCGACCCGCGCTGGGTGGAGCCGGTCGCCGGTACCCCTCGACACCTGCCCGACGGCCGGGTACTCGTCGGCGGCGAACTCGCGCACGACGGCTACGACGCCCGCTGCCTCTTCGCCGACGGCACCCTGCTCACCCCGCCGTCGCTCTACGTCCGCCGGGTGGTCGGCTGGCTGCCGAACCGCAACGGCAGCCCCGACCTGCTGGTCGAGGGGAGCGACGGCGAGCCGAGCCAGCAGCACCTGTTCCGGGTGCGTACCGCGATCGGTGCCGGCGGGATCGACGCCCGGCGGCTGACCGGCGACCCGGGCTGGCACAGCGCGACGGCCGGCGGCGACGTACTCGTGGTGCAGTCCCGCTCGCTCGACGTGGCCGGCAGCACCTGGACGGTCTGGCGGGGCGACCAGGAGGTGGCCGCGCTGCGCTCGCTCGCCGCGAGCCCGCCGTACGCGCCCCGGCCCGCGCTGGAACGGGTCACCGACCGGCGGCTGCCGGCCGCGGTGGTCTATCCCGGCAACCACGTCGCGGGCCGGCGGCTGCCGGTGCTGCTCGACGTCTACGGCGGCCCCGGCCACCAGGAGGTGGTGGCCGCCCGGTCGGCGTGGCTGGAGCGGCAGTGGTGGGCCGACGCCGGCTACGCCGTGGTCACCATCGACAACCGGGGTACCCCCGGGGTGGCGCCGTCGTTCGAGAAGGTGGTGCACCGGCGGCTGGCCGACGTGATCCTGGCCGACCAGGCGGACGCGCTGACCGCCCTCGCCGGCAAGCACCCCGACCTCGACCTGGGCCGGGTGGCGATCCGGGGGTGGTCGTTCGGGGGCTGGCTGGCCGCGCTGGCCGCGCTGCGCCGGCCCGACCTGTTCCGGTGCGCCATCGCCGGTGCCCCGGTCACCGACTGGACGCTCTACGACACCGCCTACACGGAGCGCTATCTCGGGATGCCGGCCGACAGCCCCGAGGTGTACGCCCACCACTCGCTGCTGGAGGTCGCCGCCGAACCGGTACGCGCCCCCGACGAGGTCCGGCCGATCCTGCTGCTGCACGGGCTGGCCGACGACAACGTGGTGGCCGCACACACCCTGCGGCTCTCCGCCGCGCTGCTGGCCGCCGGCCGTACCCACTCGGTGATCCCGCTGACCGGTGCGACCCACATGGCCGCCGGTGGCACCGCCGAGCGGCTGCTCGCGCTCGAACTGCAATTCCTCCGGCAACACCTGTAGGCGGCCGCTGCGGCAGCATCCCGGAAGATCCGCCCAACGATCTGTCACGGGGTGTTGCGGTCGAGGTCGGCGCAGTCGTACTCGTCCGGCAGCAACGGGCGGATCACGACGCCGACCAGTTGCCCACCGCTGCGCCAGCGGGTCGTCAGCGGTGCGGCGCGGGCCAGCGCCACCGTCTCCGCGTCGGGAGCCGCCGGGCCGAGCAGCGTGCAGAGACCGACCCGGGTACGGGTCCCGGTCAGCAGCTCCGGCCCCGGCCACGGCGGCGACGCGCTGTCGTCCCCCGGCGCACCCCACCCGACCGTGACGAGTACGGCGAGCCGGGTCGGACGGTAGCCGGCGCCGCCGATCCGGTCCTCGGTCGGCACGAGGAGCCGTACCGTCCGGCGGAACTCGACGATCCGCCGCCGTGCCCCGGTCTCGTCCTCGGCCGGCGACACCAGGGTGGTGGTGTGCAACCGTCCGGCCGAGCGGAGGGAGGCCACCAGCAACGAGCCGTCGGTGGCGGGCATCGGCTCGTCGAGATGACGGGCCCGGGCCAGGCCGGCGGCGTGGGCCAGCCGGTAGAGCTGCCGGTAGCGGTCCTGGTCGAGGCGGTACTCGCGGGCCCGGTACACCGAGCCGTCCCAGCCGGCCCCGACGATCACCCGGCCGCCCCCGTAGAGGGTGAACTCCGGCAGTTCCGCCCGCTCGTACGGCGGGGTCATGCTCCGCCACTCCCGCAGCTGGAGCACCAGTGTGCCCGGGTCGGCCGGCGGTTCCGGCACCGTACCCGGGTCGAACCCGGGTGTCGAGCCGGTGAGCAGACCGAGCAGGCCGACCGCCACGACGGCCGGGACGAGGCCACTGGTGGCCCGGATCGGTGACCGCATCCCGCTGAGACGGCCGGGCCGGGCACACCGGTTCCGGACAGCCTGCCGGAAAAACGGAACCGTGCCCACCGGCGGGGGCCGGCGGGGCGGGCCTAGGTGCGAGAATCACGCCATGGCACGGCCGGGTCCCGGTCGGCCTCCAGCCCGGCGGACCGGTCTGGCGGACTACCGCCCGGATGGATGTCCGGAACCGTCCACCGGCCCCGACGTCTCCACCGAGCAGGCACCGGAGGCGGTGCCGACCGGAGAGGAGTCACCGTGAAGTACATGATCATGTTGACCGGGTCGCAGCGCGACTACGACGCGATGGCGGGCAAGGACAGCGAGGACTCCCCGGCCTGGGCGCCGGAGGACATGGCGGCGCTGCACGAGTTCATGGCCGCCTGGAACAACGAGTTGGTCGAATCGGGGGAGTTCGTCGACGCCCGGGGGCTGAGCGCACCGGTGCACACCCGGCGGGTCCGGCTCTCCGACGGCGTACCGGTGGTGACCGACGGGCCGTACCCGGAGACCCAGGAGGTGCTGGCCGGTTACACCATCGTCGACTGCGCCAGCTTCGACCGGGCGACCGAGATCGCGGCGAAGCTGGCCCGCACTCCGCACCCGGAGACCGCGACCCTGAGCAACGAGTGGTACGTCGACATCCGGCCGATCGCCGAGGGCGTCGAGGAGCTGTAGGACCGTCGCCGGCGTGCCGGGAAACGACGTGGAGGACCTGCTGCGCCGGCTGGCGCCGCAGGTCCTCGGTGCGCTGATCCGCCGGTACGGGCACTTCGACACGGCCGAGGACGCCGTACAGGAGGCCCTGCTGGCCGCCGCCACCCGGTGGCCGGACGAGGGCGTTCCGGATAATCCCCGGGCCTGGCTGATCACCGTCGCGTCGCGCCGGCTCACCGACCTGCTCCGGGCCGAGCAGGCCCGGCGGCGCCGGGAGGAGACCGTCGCCCGCCGTGCCCTCCCGGAGCAGCGGCTCGCCCCGGCCGCCGACCGACCGCCGTCGGACGCCGACGACACCCTGATCCTGCTCTTCCTCTGCTGCCACCCCGCCCTGTCGCCGGCCTCGCAGATCGCGCTGACCCTGCGTGCGGTCGGCGGCCTGACCACCCACGAGATCGCCCGGGCCTTCCTGGTGCCGGAGTCGACCATGACCCGGCGGATCACCCGGGCGAAGCAGCGGATCAAGGACAGCGGCATCCCCTTCGGGATGCCGCCGGCCGCAGAGCGCACCGGCCGGCTCGGCGCCGTGCTGCACGCGCTCTACCTGATCTTCAACGAGGGGTACGTCAGCACCTCCGGCCCGGCCCTCTACCGCACCGAACTCTCCGCCGAGGCGATCCGGCTGGCCCGGCTGCTGCACCGGCTGCTGCCGGACGACGCCGAGGTGACGGGGCTGCTGGCCCTGATGCTGCTCACCGACGCCCGCCGCCCGGCGCGTACCGGCCCGGACGGCGCGCTGGTCCCGATGGCCGAGCAGGACCGGAGCCGCTGGGACGCCGGGCAGATCGCCGAGGGGGTGGCCCTGGTCAGCGCGGCGCTGCCGAAGGGACCGACCGGGCACTACCAGGTGCAGGCGGCGATCGCGGCCCTGCACGACGAGGCGCCGAGCACCGAGGCGACCGACTGGCCGCAGATCGTCGCGCTCTACGAGGTGCTGCTGCGGATCGCCGCCAACCCGGTGGTGGCGCTCAACCACGCCGTGGCGGTGGCGATGGCCTCCGGGCCGCGTGCCGGGCTCGACCTGCTGGAGCGGCTCACCGCCGACGACCGGATCGCCGACGACCACCGCCTGCACGCGGTCCGGGCACACCTGCTCGAACTGGCCGGAGACCGCCCCGCAGCCCGAGCGGCGTACGCCACAGCGGCCCGCCGCGCCCCCGCCCTCCCCCAACAGCGCTACCTCAACGCCCGCGCCGCCCGCCTCGCCAGCACCGATCCGTGACGCTGTTTCGGGAACAGTGGCCTGTCCGAGTCGTCGAGCGCGCTACTCCCCGGAAGTGGCCCCCGTCCCCCAGGAGCGGGTGCAGAGGACGAGGCGGTAGCCGTCGGGGTCGGCGAACGTGACGGCCCAGCGGTCCCAGTACGGGCCCTGGGAGACGCGGCGGCCACCGGCCGAGGCGAGTCGGGCGAGCAGGGCCTCGTCGAGCGGTCCGGAAAGGTAGAGCACCAGCAGGTCCTCGGCGCTCGGCGCCGGCTCGGCGGCGAGGTGGGCACCGCTGACGATCTCCAGGTGCCACCCCGCCCCGGGCCAGCCCAGCATCACCAGGTCGTGCTCCCCGGGACCGTTGCCGACGCCCCGGTAGAGCACCTCCAGGCCGAGCCCGGCGACATAGAAGCGTTCGATCGCGGCGGGATCCCGGGTCGGTCGGGCCAGCCGGAGATGGGCCCTCGGATCGATCGTCAACGCCAGACTCCTTCCATCGGAAGGATCAAGCCTGCGAGTTGAACCGCGCTTCAGGTCAAGACCCGGGCAGGTGCTGAGCGCTGTCCCACACTGCGCGAAGGTTTCGGTCCCGCCGAGCCCTTTCCGGTATTCTCGATCCCCGGGTCGAGAGGCGCTGCAACGGGCAGAGATGCCCGCCACGCTCGACCCGAGGATTCGATCTTTCCAAGGGCGCCTCCGTTCTACGACGGAGGTGGCCAATGGGTACGGCTTCGAACGGCACCGAGACGCGGGCGGCCCGCACCCGGGCCCTGCGGGAGCTGCTCGCCGAGCGGATCGTGGTGCTGGACGGTGCCTGGGGCACGATGCTCCAGGGTGCCGGGCTCACTCCCGCCGACTACCGGGGCGAGCTGCTGGCCGACCACCCACAGGACGTGACCGGCAACCCGGACCTGCTCAACCTGACCCGGCCGGACGTCATCCTCGACGTACACCGGCGCTACCTGGCGGCCGGCGCGGACATCACCTCGACGAACACCTTCACCGCGACGAGCATCGCGCAGGCCGACTACGGCCTCCAGTCGCTGGTCCCGGAGATGAACCTGCGCGGCGCCCAGCTCGCCCGGCAGGCCGCCGACTCCGCGGGCGGCAGGTTCGTCGCCGGCTCGGTCGGGCCGCTGAACGTGACCCTCTCGCTCTCGCCCCGGGTGGACGACCCGGCCTTCCGGACCGTCTCCTTCGACCGGGTCCGCGAGGCGTACGCGGAGCAGATCCGGGCGCTGGCCGCAGGCGGCGTCGACATCCTGCTGATCGAGACGATCTTCGACACGCTGAACGCGAAGGCCGCGATCGCCGCCGCCCGGGAGGTCGCGCCCGAGCTGCCGCTCTGGATCTCGGTGACCATCGTCGACCTGAGCGGCCGGACCCTCTCCGGGCAGACCGTCGAGGCGTTCTGGAGTTCGATCGCGCACGCCGAACCGCTGGCGGTCGGGGTGAACTGCTCGCTCGGCGCCGCCGAGATGCGCCCGCACGTCGCCGACCTGGCCCGGCTGGCCGACACCTACGTCGCCTGCCACCCCAACGCCGGGCTGCCGAACGCGTTCGGCGGCTACGACCAGCAGCCCGAGGAGACCGGCCGGCTGCTCCGCGAGTTCGCCGACGCCGGCATGGTCAACATCGTCGGCGGCTGCTGCGGCACCGGCCCCGACCACATCGCCCAGATCGCCGCCGCCGTCGCCGGCCAGCCGCCCCGGCCGGTGCCGGCGGTGCCGGCCGCCACCCGGTTCAGCGGCCTGGAGCCGTTCGCCATCGGCGCCGACACCGGCTTCGTGATGATCGGCGAGCGGACCAACGTGACCGGCTCGGCCCGGTTCCGCCGGCTGATCGAGGCCGACGACTACCAGGCCGCCGTCGACGTGGCGCTGGAGCAGGTACGCGGCGGCGCCAACATCCTCGACGTGAACATGGACGCCGACCTGCTCGACAGCGAGCGGGCGATGACCACCTTCCTGAACCTGATCGCCACCGAGCCCGAGGTCGCCCGCATCCCGGTCATGATCGACAGCTCGCGGTGGAGCGTGCTGGAGGCCGGGCTCAAGTGCGTACAGGGCAAGGGGATCGTCAACTCGATCAGCCTCAAGGAGGGTGAGGAGGTCTTCCTGGAGCAGGCGCGGCGGATCCGGGACTACGGCGCCGGTGTGGTGGTGATGGCCTTCGACGAACTCGGCCAGGCGGACACCACCGAACGCAAGGTGTCGATCTGCGCCCGGGCGTACGACCTGCTCACCCAGCGGGCCGGGTTCGCCCCCACCGACATCGTCTTCGACCCGAACGTACTGGCCGTGGCGACCGGGATCAGCGAGCACAACGGGTACGCGAAGGCGTTCATCGAGGCGCTCCCGCTGATCAAGGAGCGCTGCCCGGGGGCGAGGACCAGCGGCGGCATCTCCAACCTGTCGTTCTCGTTCCGGGGCAACGACGTCGTACGCGAGGCGATGCACTCGGCGTTCCTGCTGCACGCCGTACGGGCCGGGCTGGACATGGGCATCGTCAACGCCGGTCAGCTCGCCGTCTATCAGGACATCCCCGCCGACCTGCTGGAACTCGTCGAGGACGTACTCTTCGACCGGCGTCCGGACGCGACCGACCGGCTGGTCGGCTTCGCCTCCACGGTCAGCGGCTCCGGCACCCGGCGCACCGTCGACCTCGGCTGGCGGGAGACGCCGGTCTCCGAGCGCCTCTCCTACGCGCTCGTGCACGGCATCGTCGACTTCATCGAGGCCGACACCGAGGAGGCGCGCAAGCAGGCCGACCGCCCGCTCGACGTGATCGAGGGGCCGCTGATGGACGGCATGAAGGTCGTCGGCGACCTCTTCGGCTCCGGCAAGATGTTCCTGCCCCAGGTGGTGAAGAGCGCCCGGGTGATGAAGCGCTCGGTCGCCTACCTGGAGCCGTACATGGAGGCGGAGAAGGAGCAGGCCCGGGCGGAGGGCCGGCTGGAGAGCAACCGGGGCCAGGGCAAGGTGGTACTGGCGACGGTCAAGGGCGACGTGCACGACATCGGCAAGAACATCGTCGGCGTGGTGCTCGGCTGCAACAACTACGACGTGGTCGACCTCGGCGTGATGGTGCCGGCCGCGAAGATCCTGGACACCGCGATCGCCGAGGGCGCCGACGCGATCGGGCTCTCCGGGCTGATCACACCGTCCCTGGACGAGATGGTCGCGGTCGCCACCGAGATGCGGCGGCGCGGGATGAACCTGCCGCTGCTGATCGGCGGGGCCACCACATCCCGGCAGCACACCGCGGTCCGGATCGCCCCGGCGTACGACGGCAGCACCGTGCACGTGCTCGACGCGTCCCGGGTGGTCGGGGTCGTCTCCGACCTGCTGAACCCGGAGCGGGCCGCCGAACTCGACGTGCGCAACCGGGCCGAGCAGCAGCGGCTGCGCGAGCAGCACGAGGGGCGGGACCGGGTTCCGCTGCTCACCCTCGACCAGGCCCGGGAGAACCGGGAAGAGGTCGACCACACGGAGCCGCCGGTGCCGGCCTTCACCGGCGTACGCGTCGTCCGGCCCGAGCTGACCGCGCTGCGCGAGATGATCGACTGGCAGTTCCTCTTCCTCGCCTGGGAGTTGAAGGGGAAGTTCCCGGCGATTCTCGACCAGCCGGTGGCCCGGGAACTCTACGACGACGCCAACACCATGCTCGACCAGATCATCGCGGACGGCTCGCTTCACGCCGTCGGCTCGTACGCCTTCTGGCCGGCGCGCGCCGAGGGTGACGACATCGTGCTGACCGGCGAGGCCGACACCCGCTTCCCGATGCTGCGCCAGCAGACCGCCAAGCCGGCCGGGCGGCCGAACCGCTGCCTCGCCGACTACGTCGCGCCGGCCGGTGACCACCTCGGCGGCTTCGCGGTGGCGATCCACGGTGCCGAGGAGCTGGCCGCCGGCTTCGAGGCGCGGCACGACGACTACCGGGCGATCATGGTCAAGGCGCTGGCCGACCGGCTCGCCGAGGCGTTCGCGGAATACCTGCACCTGCGGGCCCGGCGGGACTGGTACGAGCCGGACGCCGACCCGGCGATCGAGGATCTGCACGCCGAACGGTTCCGGGGCATCCGTCCCGCCCTCGGCTATCCGGCCAGCCCCGACCACAGCCTCAAGCGGCGGCTCTTCGAGCTGCTCGACGCCGAGGCACTCGGGATGGGCCTGACCGAGTCGTACGCGATGACGCCGGCCGCCAGTGTCAGCGGGCTGCTCTTCGCGCACCCGTCGTCGCGGTACTTCACCGTCGGGCGGCTCGGCCGGGACCAGGTCGAGGACTACGCGGCACGGCGGGGCCTGCCGGTCGCCGAGATCGAGCGTTGGCTCCGCCCCAACCTGGGGTACGAACCCGAACAGTGACCGACGTCGCCCGGTCGGTTAGCCAGCTCTCCACCCATTTGTCCCCGCCTATCCTCCGTTCGGCTCATTACCCTGGTCAGTGGCGGCCGAGGTGAGGAGACGCCGGTGGAACTGCGAGGCCCGCTTTCCTGGCGGATCGGCATCCGCCGGTGGGATTTTCTGCTCGACTGCGCACTGTGGATCCGGGCCAGCGAGTGCATCGAGGTGCCGGCGCACCGGCTGGTGCCCGGCCCGCTGGACCTCGACGAACTCCCGGCGCCGACCCGGCCGCTCGGTTTCGTGCCGGGCGCGGAGTGGCTCGGCTGGTGGCTCTCGCTGGTCGACCCGGCGGGACGGCGTCCGCGTCCGCGGGCCGGTCTGGAGCCCGCCGACGACACCCCGGATCCGCTCGGCCTGGCACCGCGGCCGGCGCTGCGCCGGGTGGTCGCGGAACGCTGGCCGGAGGCCCGCGACTGGCACGTTGCCCGGCAGGGGGACTCCTTCACCCGGCCGGGTCCGGGTAACTCGGCCGCCACCGACGTGGTACGCCAGGTCGAACGGTCGCTGGGCCGGTCGGTTCGGCCGTTCAGCATCGAGATCACCCTGCTGCCGGTACGTGACGAGGTGATCCGCCGGGTGGACCACGAGCGCTACCTGGTCCCGGAGCGGGTGCACGACAGTCCACGGTGGTCGGTCTGGCTCCGTGACCTGGTGCTCCGGATCGGCTGACCCGCGCACCCCGCCACGCGGTCGCCGGCCGGTTTCCGGCCAGGGTTGTCGGTGGTGCTGGATAGTCTCCCGGACGGTCGGCCGACCCCGGTCCGGCCTCGGTCCGACCCCGGTCCGGCCCGCCGGACGTGGGCCGGTTCGGCCGGCCCGAAGCGCACCCGCCGGCACGCCGCTCCGGCATCGCCCGTCGGTCGACGGGTCGAGCCCGGCGCGCCTGCGCACACCAGTCGCCGAAGGGAGTCGCAGATGCTCGACCTGGGTCCTGCCGCGCAGGAGGTGATCCGGCTGGTCGGCGGCGTGACCGACGACCAGTTGACCGATCCGACACCGAGCACCGACACCTCGGTGGCCGCCCTGCTGGACCACCTGATGGGCCTCTCGCTCGCCTTCAGCTGGGCGGCGCGGAAGTCCGGCGGGGACGGCCCCGGCGCCTCCGCACCGCCACCGCCGGCCAGTCCCGACAACCTCGATCCGCGGTGGCGCACCGTGCTGCCGGCGAGGCTGACCGAACTGGTCGAGTCCTGGCGGCAGCCGGACGCCTGGGCCGGGATGACCACGGCCGGTGGGGTGACGCTGCCGGCCGAGGTGATGGGTGTGGTCGCGCTGGACGAGCTGGTGCTGCACGGCTGGGACCTGGCCAAGGCGACCGGCCAGCCGTTCCACTGCGATCCGGCCAGCACCGAGGCGGTGCTGGCGTTCACCGCCGAGTCGGCCCGCCCCGAGCAGGCCGCCGGCCGCGAGGGGCTGTTCGGGCCGGTGGTGCCGGTGCCGGCGGACGCGTCGCCGTTCGACAGGGCGTTGGGCTTCGCCGGCCGCGACCCCGGCTGGAAACCGCCGGCTCGCTGAGCCGCCGTCCCTGCGTCCCCACCGGCGGTCGGCCCGCCGCGAGCGCGGTACGACCCGCTTCCTTCCGGTCCGGCCCGGTGTGATCGATCGGACCGGACCGGACCGGACCGGACCGGGGCGACGGTGACGGGTAGGGTTCCGCCGTGGCGAATCTCTGGAAGGGCGTGACCGCGACCGTCAGCCGGGTGGCTCGGCGTACCCCCGCTCGCAGCGCCGGCCCCGTTCCCGCCCAGCTCGCACGGCGACGCCAGGTCTCCGCGTTGCAGCGCCGGGAGCTGGTCTACGCCCCCGAGCTGGACGGGCAGGCCGACCCGGGCGAGATCGTCTGGACCTGGGTGTCCTACGAGGACGATCCGCGCCAGGGCAAGGACCGTCCGGTGCTGGTCGTCGGGCGGGTCAGCCGGACCCTCTTCGGGCTGATGCTCTCCAGCAAGAGCGACCGGGACGGTCAGCGGCACTGGCTCGCCCTCGGCCCCGGCGAGTGGGACCGGGACAACCGGCCGAGCTGGGTCCGGCTCGACCGGGTGCTGACGATGCGCGAGGACAGCATCCGGCGGGAGGGCGCGGTGTTGGACCGGGCCCGCTTCGACCTGGTCGGCCGAGCGCTGCGCACCGGGTACGGCTGGCGCTGAGCCGAGGTGTAAGGAAGGGCCCCTTCTTATACAAAAAGCGATAAGAAGGGGCCCTTCCTTACACCGCTACTGCTTGATGTGTGCGTTGTAGAAGACCGGGGTGCCGAACTGCTCGGAGATGACCAGGCCCCCGACCTTGGTGCCGGTGACCAGGAAGGTGTTGTCCTGGTAGACCGGCACGACCGGAACGTACTTCTCCATGATCATTTGGTCGAGCTTGGCCCACTCCGGGCCAGCCTCGCCGGCCGGTAGGTTGCTCACCCGGTCGATCTCGGCGTTCACGTCGTCGGCGTTGAAGTACGACACGTTGGAGTTGCCCTGCGGCCCGATCTTGCGGCCGTCCCAGAGGACCGGGATCGTCGAGACCGCACTCGGCCAGTCCGCCGCCCAGTTCGACAGGTAGATGTCGTACGGGTTGCCGCGGGTCCGGGCGGTCGGGTTGTGGGTCGGCTGGTCGACGTACTGCACCGTGACGTCGAAGCCGGCCCGCTCCAGGCTCTGCTCCACGATCGGCGCGGTCTGCTGGCCGAAGGCGCTGTTCCGGGACATGAAGACCAGCTTGGGCTTCTGCCCGCCGAGCAACTCCTTGGCCTTCTCCGGGTTGCCGGTCGGCCCGCCGTCGTACGGGTTCGGGTAATCCGCCCGGCCGATGGTGGTGTCGGCCAGCAGGGTGTGGGTCAGCTTGCCGGAGGCGTCGCCGCCCTGGGTGGCAAGGATGCCCTGCTTGTCGATGGCGTACGCGATCGCCTGGCGGACCTTGACGTCCTTGATCCGCTCGTTGTTGATGCTCAGGTACCAGACCGACGGGGCGGTCTTGCGCAGCGCCCGCTCACCGAGCGAGGAGTCGCCGAGTACCTGGTTGACCAGCGCCTGCGGGACCTCGTCCCAGGCGACGGCGAACTGGTCGGCGCCCTGGCTGGCCAGCGCCCGCTCGGTCGCGGCGCTGTCGTTCGGGCCGATCTCGACCTCGATGCCGTCCGGGTAGGCGTGCCGCAGCGGGTCGGTCTTCGGGTCCCAGTTCGGGTTGCGCTCCAGCACGAACCGGGTGTCCTTGACGTACTCCTTGATCTTGTACGGTCCGGAGGAGACCACCCGGCGGTCGTACTCGGTACGGGTGTCCTGGGCCTTCGGCACCGGCACCGAGGTCGGCAGCGAGAGCGCGAACGGCAGGTCGCAGTGCGGCTTGGCGAAGTTGAAGATCAGCGTACGGTCACCGCGCACGACCAGCCCGGGGACGTCGTCGACGCCCGAGGTGTACGGCCCCTTGTAGTTCGCGTTGTACGTCGCGTTGTCGGCCAGCCACTCCTGGATGTACGTCGGCCCGCCGTCGATGCTCTCCTCGAAGGAGCGGGCGATCCCGTACGCCACGTCGGCCGCCCTGATCGGCGTACCGTCCTCGAACTTCACCCCCTCCTTGAGGGTGTACTCCCAGGTCTTGCAGTCTTTGTTGACGTCCTTGCCCGGGTCGGTGGCGAGGTCGCCAACCAGCAGCACGTTGCCGTTGCCGTCCTCCCTGAAGACGGTCAGCGTCCGGAGGAACATCTGCTGGATCGACATACCGAAGAAGGTGTAGGTGCGCTGCGGGTCCAGGTGCTCGAAGTCCTCCTCCTGGAGAATCTTCAGCGTGCCGCCGGGCTTCGCTCCGGGCACCTCGGCCGCCGGCCCCTGTGAGTCCTTCGGGTCGGTCGCGATCGAGCTGGTGAACTGCTTGCCGCCGCCGTTGTCGGAGTCACCGTTGTCGCCGGTGTTCTCCGAGCAGGCGGCCAGCGCACTGGTCGCGAGTACGAGCGCGGCGCTCGTCGCGGCCACCGCGAGCCTGGGTCGCATAGGAAGTCCTCCTGGTCTCGTTCCCGCAGGTCGGATCGGCATCGATCTGTTGAAGGAAATATTCACTCAAAGGAACTTGAAGGTAAGTTTCATAGCAGTAACGATGGGACAACGTTTCCGCACCCGCCACCGGCCGGTCATCCGAGTCGGACCCGGGGATCGACCACCGCGTAGAGCACGTCGACCAGGACGTTGGCGGCCACCACGAAGACGGCGGCGAGCAGCACCGTCGCCATCACGATCGGCATGTCCAGGTTGAGCGCCGCGTTCAGCGCGGTCTTGCCGAGCCCGGTGAACCCGAAGACCGTCTCGGTGATGACCGTGCCGCCGAGGTAGGCGCCGAGGTCCAGCCCGGCGATGGTGATGATCGGGGTGATCGCGGCGCGCAGCGCGTGCCGGCCGTACACGGTGATTTTGGACAGTCCCTTGGCCCGCGCGGTCCGGACGAAGTCCTCGGAGAGGGTCTCCAGCATCTGCGCCCGGGCCAGCCGGGCGTAGGTCGCGGAGTTGAGGAAGCCGAGCGCGAACCAGGGCAGGATCATCGCCGACGCCCAGGCCAGCGGGTTCTCGGTCAACGGGGTGTAGCGCGGATAGCCCAGCAGGCCGCTCTCGTAGACCAGACCGATCAGCAGCAGCGGCCCGAAGAGCAGGATCGGCATGGAGGCGCCGACCAGCGAGGTGCCGACCGCCAGCCGGTCGAAGGCGGTCCCCCGGCGCAACGCCGAGACCATCCCGATCGAGATGCCGAGCAGCAGCCAGACCACGGCCGCGCCGAAGACGATGCTCAGGGTCACCGGCAGGGTACGCCCGACGATCCCGGTCACCGGCTCGTCGTTGCGGAACGAGAAGCCGAGGCAGGGCGCCGGACAGTCCCGGGCGGTCTCACCGGAGCCGATGGTACGGCCGACGAAGATGCCCCGCATGAAGTCGCCGTACTGCACCGGAATCGGCTTGTCCAGCCCCATCCGGCGTTCGATCATCTCGATCCGCTCCGGGCTGCACACGTTCTTGCTGTCCCCGCACATCAGCTCGGCCGGGTTGTTCGGCACCGCGAAGAACATCCCGAAGGTGATCACGCTGACCGCGAGCAGGGTACTCAGCGCCAGCAGGATCTTCTTGACCACGAATCGCAGCACGGACGCCTCCTACCTGCTCGACTTCGGGTCGAGCGCGTCGCGCAGCGAGTCGCCGAAGAGGTTGAACGCCAGCACCAGCAGGAACAGCGTGGTCCCGCCCACGATGGTGAAACTCGGTACGTCCCGGATGTAGCGCACGCTGTCGTTGATCAACCGGCCCAGGTCGGGGGTCGGTTCCAGCACCCCGATGCCGAGGAACGACAGCGCCGCCTCCGCCGTGATCAGGGCCGGCACGTTCAACGAGAAGGTCACCAGGATCGGCGCCCAGAGGTTCGGCAGGAGTTGCCGGAACAGGATGTGCCCGAGTCCCGCCCCGGAGGCCCGGGCCGCCTCGACGAACTCCCGCTCACGCAGTGAGAGCACCTGTCCCCGGACCAGTCGGGCGGAGATCGTCCAGTTGAAGAGTACGAAGATCAACACCAACAGCGCGGGTCGGAACCACGACGCCACCTCGTCGCGGGGTCCGTAGAACTGGTTGACCGCGAGCGGCACGAACGCGAAGCAGAAGATGTAGAACGGGAAGGCGAGCGCCAGGTCGATGATCCAGGTGATCACGGCGTCGAGCCAGCCGCCGACGTACCCGGCGAGGATGCCGATCACCACGCCGAGCGCGATGGTCAGCACGGCGGCGGTGAAGGCGATCATCAACGAGGTACGCAGCCCGTAGACCACCTGGATGAAGATGTCCCGCCCGATCCCCGGCTGGATGCCGAACCAGTGCTCCCCGGAGACTCCGGCGTAGCCGAGCGGGAAGCCGTTGCGGTCCAGCCGTTCCGGGAACCGGTCCTCCGGGCCCTTGCCGTAGAGGCGGGCCACCAGCGGCGCGGCCACCGCCAGCAGGACGAAGAAGACCAGTACCGCCCCGCTGACCAGTGCCACCCTGTCCCGGCGCAACCGCCGCCAGGCGAGCTGACCCGGCGACCGGCCGACGATCTCGGCCGCCTCGACTCCCGGTGGGATGGCCGCACCGCCAGACGAGGTGGAGCCCTCCGGCGGTACGTCGTCGAGCGTCGGCCCGACCCCGGCCGCCACCGCACCGACCTGTGCCGCGATCTGCTGCTCACTCACTGTGCCCGCCCTCGTTCGCGCTGCGGGACTCGCAAACCCGGCTCATTCCTCGCACTCACTGTGCCCGCCTTCGTTCGCGCTGCGGGACTCGCAAACCCGGCTCATTCCTCGCACTCACTGGAGATCGCCCTCCTCCGGGAAGTGGCAGGCCACCGCGCCGCCCCCGCCCGGGTACCCGGTGAGCGCCGGCTCCTGGGTCGCGCAGATCTCCTGGGCCTTCCAGCAGCGGGTCCGGAACCGGCAGCCGGACGGCGGGTCCAGCGGTGTCGGTACGTCCCCGGTGAGCCGGATCCGCCCCGCCGGCCCCAACTTCGTCACGTCCGGTACGGCGGAGAGCAGCGCCCGGGTGTACGGATGCCGGGGCCGCTGGTAGATCTCCACCCGGTCCCCGGTCTCCACGATCTTCCCGAGGTACATCACCGCGATCCGCTGGCAGAAGTGCCGGACCACGGCGAGGTCGTGCGCGATGAAGACGAAGGCGAGATCCAGCTCCCGTTGCAGGTCGCGGAGGAGGTTGACCACCTGCGCCTGGATCGACACGTCCAACGCGGAGACCGGCTCGTCGGCGACGACGAGCTTCGGCCGCAGGGCCAGCGCGCGGGCGATCCCGATCCGTTGCCGCTGGCCGCCGGAGAACTCGTGCGGATAGCGGTTGTAGTGCTCCGGGTTCAGGCCCACGAGTTCGAGCAGCTCGCGGACCCGCTGCTTCACCCCGCCGGGCGGGGCGATCCCGTTGACCTGCAACGGCATCGCCACGATCCGTCCGACGGTGTGCCGGGGATTCAGCGAGGCGTACGGATCCTGGAAGATGATCTGAAGGTCCTGGCGGAGCGGCCGCAGCTCGCCCCGGGAGGCGTGCGTGATGTCCCGCCCCTCGAAGACGATCCGGCCGGCGGTCGGCTCCAGCAGCCGGACCAGCAGCCGGCCGGTGGTGGTCTTGCCACAGCCGGACTCGCCGACCAGCCCCAGGGTCTCCCCCGCCCGTACCTCGAAGTCCAGCCCGTCGACCGCGCGGACCAGGCCGTGACGGCGCAGCCCGGACCGCACCGGGAAGTGCTTGGTCAACCCGGTCACGGCCAGCAGCGGCTCACCGCCTCCGGTGCCGACCGGCTGATCCACCGCTACCTCTGTCCGCGCACTCACGGTGCCACCCCCACCTGGGCGATCTCGGCCGCGTAGAACCGCTGCCGGTCGGCCTCGGCCAGGTGGCAGGCGACCAGGTGACCGGCCTCGGTCACCGGCAGCAGCTCGGGAACCTCGGTCGAGGCGCGCCCGCCGGTGCGGTCGGCGTAGCGGCAGCGGGGATGGAAGGCGCAGCCGGGCGGCAGGTTGATCAGGCTCGGCGGGTTGCCCCGGATCGGCACCAGGTCCGCGTCCGCGTCACCGTGCAACGACGGCACGCTGGAGAGCAACCCCCAGGTGTACGGATGCTGCGGCCGACGCAGTACCTGCTCGACGCTGCCGTGCTCGACGGCCCGGCCGGCGTACATCACGAGTACCTCGTCGGCGACCTGGCTGACCACCCCGAGGTCGTGGGTGATCAGCACGATCGCCGAGTTGAACTCGGACTGCAGGTCGGCCAGCAGGTCGAGGATCTGCGCCTGCACGGTGACGTCCAGCGCGGTGGTCGGCTCGTCGGCGATCAGCAGGTCGGGGTCGTTGACCAGGGCCATCGCGATCATGACCCGCTGGCGCATCCCGCCGGAGAACTCGTGCGGGTAGTCGTCGATCCGGCGCTCCGGCTGCGGGATGCCGACCCGGCCCAGCATCTCGACAGCACGTCGCCGAGCGGCCTGGCGACCGGCACCGGGATGGTGCACCCGGTACGCCTCGGCGATCTGCCGCCCCACCGGATAGTAGGGATGCAGCGCGGAGAGCGGGTCCTGAAAGACCATCGCCATGTCCCGGCCGCGCAGTCTGCGGCACTGCGCGTCGGGCAGCCCGACGATGTCCCGCCCACCGACCAGGATCGCGCCGCTGATCTCCGTACGCCTCGGGTCGTGCAGGCCGAGGATGGCGAGGCTGGTCACGCTCTTGCCCGAGCCCGACTCGCCGACGATGCCCAGGGTGCGCCCGCGCCGCACCGCGAACGAGAGCCCGTCGACCGCCCGTACCACCCCGTCCTCGGTGCGGAACCGCACCCGCAGGTCCTGCACTCGCAGGTAGGGGTCGGTTACCGGGGCTCCGGACGACGCTGCCGATTCCGGTGTTCCCACCAGCGCCCTCCTCTTCCTGCTCCGTCCCTGGGGGAGCGTGAAGGTAACCTACAGCAGAGTTCAGAGGGTGAAAATAAGCTACACGTGCCGATCTTCCCAGTCCACCGGGCTCCCACACCGGCAGACCGGCGCATCGCCCTATTCAAATGGCTCCGCCCCACCCTGTCGACCCCACCCACCCCCACCGCCGGCACCCCGGGAAGATCGCGCTGTTTCCCCGAGACAGTGGGGTACCCGCGACGGAAGCCACTGCTTCCGAGAAGGAGCCTCGCAGTCCACGCGGTGTCGGTCCGCTGTGCCAGACTGGCGCCGTACCGGAGGCGAACTACCGAGTCACGACGACGGGCCGCAGGTGGCCATGACCGCGGCGGTGTTCGAGCACGGCGGGCCGTGGACCGAAGCGGAATACCTCGCCCTGGGCGAGACCCGGGATCGCGTCGAACTCTTCGACGGGAGCCTCCACGTGACACCTGCCCCCACTCCTCGCCACCAGCACATCTCCGGCGAGATCCGCTCGGCCCTGCGGCCGGCCGTGCGCGCCGCCGGACTCCACGTGCTGGAGGCGGTGAACGTACGGCCGCAACCGGGCCGGATTCCGATCCCCGACCTGGTGGTCACCGGCGAGATCGACTTCGACGAGCCGGTCGTCGACGGTACGGCGGTCCGGCTGGTCTGCGAGATCAGTTCGCCGAGCAACGCCGCCACCGACAAGGTGCTCAAGATGCACTACCACGCCGCTGCCCGGATCCCGTGGTATCTGCTGGTCGAGCAGGAGACCGGCACGCTACGGCTGCACCGCCTGGACGGCTCCCACTATGTGGAGCACGCGGTGGCCAAGTCCGGCGAATCCCTGCGGCTCAGCGAGCCGGTGGTGGCGGAAATCCGGCCGGACGACCTGCTCCCCCGGCGCTGAACCCGTCTCCTCGCATAAGGTCATCCATGATCGGGTTCGGCTCCGGCCGGATCAGGCGAACGGGCGAACCAGCGAGGAGATGCCGATGGCCGAGTTCGACGTGGCGACGGCGGCGGTACAGGCCGCCCTCGACGCCGGGGCCCGGTACGCCGACGCGCGGGTGATGCACCGCCGGTACGAGTCGATGTCCGCCCGCAACGGCGAGATCGAGTCCGTCACCCAGGACGAGAGCGCCGGAATCGGGGTACGCGCACTCGTCGGCTCGGGATGGGGCTTCTACGCCGTACCCGAGCTGGCGGAGTCGGCGGCCCGGGCGGCGGGTGAGCGGGCCGCGCGGATCGCCGCCGCGAGTGGCCGGGTCGCCGGTCCCGGCAGCGGCCTGCTGCCGACGCCGGCCAGCACCGGATCGTGGAGTTCCCCGTGCGCCGTCGACCCGCTCTCGGTGTCGCTGTCGGACAAGGGCGACCTGCTGGTCCGGGCCACCGGCACGTCCCGGGAACACGGCGCCGACCTGGCCGAGGGGCTCTACCAGATCTGGGACACCCGCAAGTGGTTCGTCTCCAGCGAGGGGCACCGGATCGACCAGCACATCCGGGAGTCGGGAGCGGGAATCTCGGCGACGGTGCTCGGCGAAGGCGAGACGCAGCGCCGCTCCTACCCCAGCTACCGGGGCCAGTACGGCACCCAGGGCTGGGAGCTGGTCGACTCGCTCGACCTGACCGCGCACGCCGCCCGGATCGCCGAGGAGGCGCGGGAGCTGGTGACCGCACCGCTCTGCCCCGCCGGTGAGACGACCCTGATCCTCGGCAGCGAGCAGATGGCGTTGCAGATCCACGAGTCGGTGGGGCACGCCATCGAACTCGACCGGATCCTCGGCTGGGAGGCCGCCTTCGCCGGCACGTCCTGGCTGGATCTCGACCAGCTCGGCGCGCTGCGGTACGGCTCCGAACTGATGAACGTCACCATCGACCCGACCATCCCCGGCGCCCTCGGCAGCTTCGGCTTCGACGACGAGGGGACCCCGGCGGCCAAGCGCGACGCGGTCCGGGAGGGTCGCTGGGTCGGTACGCTCGCCGGCCGGGACTCGGCGGCGGTCGCCGGCCTGGACTACGCCGGCAGCGTCCGCTCCGACGGCTGGGCCCGGCTGCCGATGGTCCGGATGACCAACGTCGGGCTGGAGCCCGGACCACACACCCTGGACGAGATCATCGCGGCCACCGACGACGGTGTGCTGATGGACCTGAACCGCTCCTGGTCGATCGACGACAAGCGGCTGAACTTCCAGTTCGGTTGCGAGATCGGCTGGGAGGTCAAGAACGGCCGGCGGGGCCGGATGCTGCGCAACCCGACGTACACCGGGATCGGGCCGCAGTTCTGGCGGTCGATGGACATGCTCTCCTCGGAGACCGTCGCCTGGGGCACGCCGAACTGCGGCAAGGGGCAGCCGGGGCAGATCGGCCACACCGGCCACCCGGCCGCCCCGGCCCGGTTCCGCAACGTCCGGGTCGGAGTCCGCGGGTGAGCGCGAGGAGTGAGCCGGGTCTGCGAGCCCCGCAGTCGCGAACGAAAGGCCGGCACCGGTGAGCGCGAGGAGTGAGCCGGGTCTGCGAGCCCCGCAGTCGCGAACGAAAGGCCGGCACCGGTGAGCGCGAGGAGTGAGCCGGGCCTGCGAGCCCCGCAGTCGCGAACGAAGCCAGCACCGGTGAGCGCGAGGAGTGAGCCGGGCCTGCGAGCCCCGCAGTCGCGAACGAAGCCAGCACCGGTGAGCGCGACGAGGGAGTGTGCGCGGTTATGGAGGCAGCGATGACATCCCCACTCGACCTTGCCGGCCGGGTCGTCGAACTGGTCCGGCAGGTCGCCGGGCCGAGCGCGGAGGCGGAGGTCGGCACCGAGCGGGCCGAACTGGCGCTGACCCGGTTCGCGAACTCCTTCATCCACCAGAACCTGGCCGACGTCGCCACGACGGTACGGCTGCGGCTGCACCTCGACGGGCGTACCGCGACCGGATCGTCCACCGTGGTCAGTGCCGAGGGAGTACGTGACCTGGTCGAGCGTACGGTCGCGGCGGTCCGGCACTGCCCGCCCGACCCGGGCTGGCCGGGGCTGACCCCACCGACCGCCGTGGACGACGACGGCAACTGGGACGAGGCGACCGCCGCGGCCGGGCCGGAACAGCGGGCCGAGCGGGTACGCGAGTTCGTCGACGCCGTCGGCGGCCTGGAGGCAGCCGGCTACTGCCGTACCGGGCGGCGGGAGGGGGCGTTCGCCAACACGGCCGGGCACGCGGCTTCCGGGCGGAGCACCGAGGCGGCGATGGACGGGATCGCCCGGTGCGGCGGTGCGGACGGGGTGGCCCGACTGGGCTCGTTCCGCCTCGCCGACCTGCACGGCGGGGTACTCGGCGCGCGGGCGTCGGTGAAGGCGCGGGCCGGGGTCGCCCCCGTCGAACTTCCCCCCGGCCGGTACGAGGTGGTGCTGGAGCCGACCGCCGTCGCCGACCTGTTGCAGAACCTCGCGACGTACGGCTTCAACGGCAAGGCGTACAACGAGCAGCGTTCGTTCGCGGTGCCGGGCGAGGAACAGTTCGACCGCTCGGTCACGCTGCTGGACGACCCGCTGGCCGGCCCGGCGCTGCCGTTCGACGCCGAGGGCACCCGCCGGACCCCGGTCGCGCTGGTCGAGCACGGTGTCACCCGGACGGTCACGCACGACCGGCGGACCGCCGCCGAGGCCGGTACCGCGTCGACCGGGCACGCGGTGCCGGGCGGGGCGTCGTTCGGGGCGGTACCGCTGCACCTCGGGCTCGCGCCGGCCGCTTCGCCGAACGGGGTGACCAGGCCGGGCGAGGTCTCCGGACCGGTGGTCGACGCGGACACCGCCGCGCTGGTCGGCCAGGTACGCCGTGGGCTGCTGGTCACCGACCTCTGGTACACCCGGGTTCTCGACCCGAGGAGTCTGGTCGTCACCGGGCTCACCCGCAACGGCGTGTGGCTGATCGAGGACGGAGAGGTGGCCGCCGCCGTACAGAACTTCCGGTTCACCCAGTCCTATCCGCAGGCGCTCGCCCCCGGCGCCGTACTCGGGATCGGCCGGCATTTGGCATTGCAGTCCCAGACCTTCTCCAGCGCGTGGTGGTCGGCGCTGCCGCTCCGGCTGGCCTCGTGGAACTTCACCGGCGGCGCCTCCGGCTGACCGGTGCCCGGACGGCGGGACGTGCCCGTCGTCCGGCGCGGGGATGCCCGGATCGCGTCGCGGTGCTTGACTGTGTGGCGTGACGGACGACGCGACCACCCCCGCCGCCGACGACGCGGGCACCGGCTCCCGATACGGGCCCGGGAAACCGGACCGGACCGAGTCGGTGGGCAGCGCCGGGCGAACCGATCGACCGGCCGAGCCGGCGGGCCGGGCCGGCGACGTACCTCCGGGTGGGCCGGCCGGTCCCGACGGGTCGGCAGGGCAGCGACGCCAGCCCGACCCGGCCGCCCGACGGCGCCGCCGGCTGACCATCGCCGCGATCGCCGGGGCGGCGGTCGTTGTGTTGCTGGTCTGCGGCTGCCTCGGCGCGTTCGCGGCCGGGCTGGGCCGGTTCGCCCGGGAGTCCGACCGGGAGCGGACGGTGCAGGCCCGGGGCGAGAGCGCCTGCCGCGAGCTGGAGAAGCGGCTCAACCGGCTGATCCCGCCCGGTGCCACCGGCGGTCCGGGCGAGCGGGCGGCGGCGATCCGGGACGAGAACGCCGCCGTACGACCGTTCCTCTCCGAGATCGAACGACTACGCGGTTGGTGGGGCGGGCGTGACGACGAACCGGACGACGACGAACCGGGCGGTCGGGGTGAGTCCTGGCAGCGGCTGGTCGACGCCCGGGCCAGCTATGCGGACGCGCTCGACCGGCAGGTGACCAACGGTGAGCCGGCGTTCTTCATCGCACCGCGCGATCCGGCGGGCCGACCGGTGCTGGACCGGTTGCAGCACGGGCCCGAGGAGTGTGCCTCCGCCGCCCGCAGACTCGCCGCGCCGGACCTGTAACCTCTCGCGTTCCACTCCGGTACGTCGACGCCGGTGACCGGTCGCCGGGGTCGACGACCGGTCGCACCGAGTGAAGTTCTGCACAACCGCGCCCGGATCCGGGAGCGGGACTTTCGTAATCGGCAGGAAACCCGCGAGACTCCCTTGCGCATGTGCCTGTCAACGTGCGGCGTAACGTGTGCACCGACGCGGACGCAGGTAGCGCGGCTGCGGGTCTTCCCCTGCCCCGCGCGCCCCGCCGGAACACCATCCGTGCCCGTCATAGCGACCGGGCCCCGTCAGGGAGACATAGATGACTACGAGGACGGCCCCACCTCCGGCCGGACTGCCGGGGAGCGTGCGCCAGCGCGCGGCCATCGCGGCAAAAACCCTGCGTACCGACCGCTGGTGGTTCGCTCCACTGATCACGGTGATCGGGCTCGGCGCCTGGGTCACGTACGCGACGGTGCGGGTATTCATGCACGACTTCTACTGGGTGGCGGACTACCACTACCTGACCCCGTTCTACTCGCCGTGCGTGACCGAGGCCTGCATTCCCGAGGCGGCGCACTTCGGGCGGGTACTGCCCGGCTGGTGGATCATCCCGGACGCCGCGCTGACCCTGCCGTTCCTGCTGCTGTTCCGGCTCACCTGCTACTACTACCGCAAGGCGTACTACCGGTCGTTCTGGCTCTCGCCGCCGGCCTGCGCGGTCCCGGACGGGCACAAGACCTACACCGGTGAGACCCGCTTCCCGCTGCTCGGGCAGAACCTGCACCGCTACACCTTCTACGCCGCGGTGATCATCTCGTTGATCAACACCTGGGACGCGGTCCTCGCCTTCCACAGCCCGAAGGGTTTCGGCTTCGGCCTGGGCAACCTGATCCTGCTCGGCAACGTGGTGATGCTCTGGGCGTACACGATCTCCTGCCACTCCTGCCGGCACATCACCGGGGGGCGGTTGAAGCACTTCTCCAAGCACCCGGTCCGGTACCGGGCCTGGACGTTCGTCTCCAAGCTCAACGTCCGGCACATGCAGCTCGCCTGGATCACCCTGGGCACCCTGGCGCTGACCGACTTCTACGTCATGGCGCTCTCCGCGAACTGGTTCGACGACCTGCGGTTCATCAACTAAAGGGCCTCTGACATGACTACCCGAATCGAACGACACCACTACGACGTCGTCGTCATCGGTGCCGGTGGCGCCGGCCTCCGCGCGGCGATCGAGGCCCGGCTCGCCGGGAAGCGGACGGCGATCATCTCGAAGTCGCTGTTCGGCAAGGCCCACACGGTGATGGCCGAGGGCGGCGCCGCCGCCGCGATGGGGAACGTGAACAGCCGGGACAACTGGCAGGTGCACTTCCGGGACACCATGCGGGGTGGCAAGTTCCTGAACAACTTCCGGATGGCCGAGCTGCACGCGAAGGAGTCGCCGCAGCGGATCTGGGAGCTGGAGACGTACGGTGCGCTCTTCGACCGCACCAAGGACGGGAAGATCTCGCAGCGCAACTTCGGCGGCCACGAGTACCCGCGGCTGGCGCACGTCGGCGACCGGACCGGGCTGGAGCTGATCCGCACCCTGCAACAGAAGATCGTCTCGTTGCAGCAGGAGGACAAGAAGGCGCACGGCGACTACGAGGCCCGGATCAAGGTCTTCGCCGAGACCACCATCACCGAGCTGCTGCTCGACGGGGACAAGATCGCCGGCGCGTTCGGCTACTACCGGGAGTCCGGCGAGTTCGTCCTCTTCGAGGCCCCGGCCGTGGTGCTGGCCACCGGCGGCGTCGGCCGCTCCTACAAGGTCACCTCGAACTCCTGGGAGTACACCGGTGACGGGCACGCGCTGGCACTGCGGGCCGGCGCCACGCTGATCAACATGGAGTTCCTCCAGTTCCACCCGACCGGCATGGTCTGGCCGCCCTCGGTGAAGGGCATCCTGGTCACCGAGTCGGTCCGGGGTGACGGCGGGGTGCTGAAGAACTCCGAGGGCAAGCGGTTCATGTTCAACTACGTCCCCGACGTCTTCCGCAAGCAGTACGCGGAGACCGAGGAGGAGGCGGACCGCTGGTACACCGACCCGGACAACAACCGGCGCCCGCCGGAGCTGCTGCCCCGGGACGAGGTCGCCCGGGCGATCAACGCCGAGGTCAAGGCCGGTCGGGGTACGCCGGCCGGCGGCGTCTACCTGGACATCGCCAGCCGGCTGCCGGCCGAGGAGGTACGCCGCCGGCTGCCCTCGATGTACCACCAGTTCAAGGAGCTGGCCGACGTCGACATCACCGCCGAGCCGATGGAGGTCGGCCCGACCTGCCACTACGTGATGGGTGGCGTCGAGGTCGACCCGGACAGCGGTGCTGCGGCCGGGCACGTGCAGGGGCTCTTCGCCGCAGGTGAGGTCTCCGGCGGCATGCACGGCTCCAACCGGCTCGGCGGCAACTCCCTCTCCGACCTGCTGGTCTTCGGCAAGCGGGCCGGTGAGCACGCCTCGGCGTACGCCGGTCGGCTGCCGGCCCGGCCGAAGGTGTCGGCGTCGGACGTCGAGGCCGCGGTGGACCGGGCGTTGGCCCCGCTGGAGCGCGAGGGCGGGGAGAACCCGTACACGTTGCAGCAGGACCTCCAGGCGGTGATGGGCGACCTGGTCGGCATCATCCGGCGCAAGGGTGAGCTGGAGGAGTCGCTGGTCAAGCTCGCCGACCTGCGCGACCGGGTGACCCGGGTGGCGGTGGCCGGCGGTCGCCGCTACAACCCCGGCTGGCACCTGGCGCTCGACCTGCGCAACATGCTGGTGGTCTCGGAGTGCACCGCCCGGGCGGCGCTGGAGCGCGAGGAGTCCCGGGGTGGCCACACCCGGGAGGACTTCCCGACGATGGCGCCGCAGTGGCGCACGGTCAACCTGGTCTGCTCGCTCGACGGCGACAAGGTACGCCTGGAGCAGAAGCCGCTGCCGAAGATGCGGGCCGAGCTGATCCAGCTCTTCGACCGCACCGAGCTGGCCAAGTACCTGACCGAAGAGGAACTGGCGGACTTCGACGCCCTCACCGCAGAGGCGCACGCTGAGGAGGCGGCCAAGTAATGGCGACACAGAACGCGCCGGGCGGCGCCGGCAAGGCCGGTTCCACCCGGAACTTCAAGGTCTGGCGCGGCGACGAGTCCGGCGGCGAGCTGACCGACTACCAGGTGCAGGTGAACGAGGGCGAGGTGGTCCTCGACGTCATCCACCGGTTGCAGGCGACCGAGGCGCCGGACCTGGCCTGCCGGTGGAACTGCAAGGCGGGCAAGTGCGGCTCCTGCTCGATGGAGATCAACGGCATGCCCCGGCTGGGCTGCATGACCCGGATGTCGACGTTCGAGGAGAACGAGACGGTCACCATCACCCCGCTGCGGACCTTCCCGGTCATCCGGGATCTGGTCACCGACGTCTCGTACAACTACGAGAAGGCCCGGGAGACCCCGGCGTTCGCGCCGCCGGCAGACCTTGAGCCGGGTGACTACCGGATGCAGCAGGTCGACGTCGAGCGGTCGCAGGAGTTCCGGAAGTGCATCGAGTGCTTCCTGTGCCAGAACACCTGCCACGTGGTCCGGGACCACGAGGAGAACAAGGTCGCCTTCTCCGGGCCGCGCTACTTCATCCGCGCCGCCGAGCTGGACATGCACCCGCTGGACGCGAAGTCGGACCGCAAGGAGTACGCCCAGGCGTCACAGGGCCTCGGCTACTGCAACATCACCAAGTGCTGCACCGAGGTCTGCCCCGAGCACATCAAGATCACCGACAACGCGATCATCCCAATGAAGGAACGCGTCGTCGACCGACGGTACGATCCTGTTGTGTGGCTCGGTAGCAAGATCTTCCGCCGTGGCAAGCAGAACGAGGCCGCGCAGGCCCAGACCCCGCGCGACCCCGACCAGCTCGGCACGGCGCACGCGCACGGCGGCGGGTCGCACGACCCCGACACCAGCGCGGAGCGCGGCGTGCACTGGGCCCGCCAGGTCCCGCACCCGACCGCTCCGCCGCTGGACTCCCGGGGCCGGCTGGCGATCAGCGAGTTCACCTTCGACAGGGCGGCCGCGCCCTCGCCGTTCGGCGACGACGTGACCTTCCCGCTGCCGTCCGAGGGGCTCAACTACAGCCACCCGGACCAGCCGCCGGCAAAGGACTGATCCGTCCCGGGTCGTGGGCAGGGGTCGCCACCCGGCGGTCCCGGCCCACGGCCCGGAGGTCGATCGGCCCGGTCCGGCTCCGGTCGGTCAGCCCCGGCCCGTCGGTCAGCCCGGTCCGGCCTCGTCAGGAGGCGGCAGCCAGCAGCGGGCGCAGCGCCGCCACGATCGGTACGTCCGCCGGCAGCCACGGCACGCTGTCCAGCTCCTCGGGGCGCAGCCAGCGGAGTTCGGAGTGCTCCAGGGGCTGCGGCTGGTCGCCGTCGACGAGTTCGGCCAGATAGACCCGGAGCACCGAACGGCCGTGGCCCATCCGGACGTCCCGGCCGACCCGGTCACCGATCTCGACGCGTACGCCCAGCTCCTCGGCGCACTCCCGGACCAGCGCGGCGACCTCGGACTCGCCCGGCTCGACCTTCCCGCCCGGAAACTCCCAACGGCCGGCAACCTCCGGCGGGTGAGATCGGGCACAGGCGAGTACCCGGCCGGCGACCACGATGGCGGCCCCCACCACGACCTTCGGATCCCGGCGCCCCCGCCCGGAATGCCCCTCGGAATGCCCATCACGGTCGTTACCGTTCGCCCAATCGGTCCGCACGGGCGTCCAGCGTGCCAGATCAATCGGGAATTCGGGTAGCTGCGCCGGGCCCACCGGTCAACAGAAGACGGAAGGGTGGACGTGGACACACCAGCCGGCCAGCGACAGACTAGGGAGCACCGACCGAGACACGGGATGGCGACGATTTGGCCACAAGCCGGCAACGACGCCTGGGAGGTTTGGCGATGCGTGCTCTGTGGGGTGGCCGGATGGACCGTGACTACCTGAGCGACGCACTCACCCTACTGGGCAGCTGGACCCGCGAGGGACAGCAGATCAGAAGGACCCTCATCCTCGACGACACCCAGCACGCGGCCCTCACCGAGCGGATAAAGATCATCGCGGACGCGCTGCATCTCCGCCCGGAGATCCGCCGGCTGGACGGACACACCCAGATCAGGATCGGCTCGCGCGACGACAGCGAGATCACCGAGGGTGAGGTCACGCTTGCGGCCCGGATCGAGGACGTCTACCGCGCGGTGACCGCTCCGCACTGACCGAGCCCGGCCGGCGGGGCGGCACCCGGGTGGCGCACCCTCCCTACCCTCGGATCATGACCAACGTCAGCTATGACCGTCGCGAGCAGCTCAAGCAGATCGAGAGCGGCCTCCTCGACGGGGAACGGGTCATCGCCGTCTACGACGCCATCGGCACGGGCACCGGGTTCATCGGGCTGACCGACCGACGCGTGATCATCCAGGACAAGTCGTTCGTCGGCAAGAAGTTCGCGATCACCAGCATCCCGTACTCGAAGATCACCAGTGTGAGCGTGGTCAGCAACAAGTCCTGGGGCGGGTCGTTCTTCTCCACCGGCGCCATCGCGATCAACGTCGGCACCCACACCTACGAGGTGGAGTTCCGTGGCGACCAGAAGAGTCACCACGTGCACAACGTGATCCTGCACTACATCTCCTGACCGCCGACCGCGCCGACGGCGGAGTTCAGGACTCCCGCGTCGCGTCGTACGCCCTGCGCGCCGCGAGCACGTCGCCGAGCCGACCCTCGACCCAGCGTGCCAGCGCCGACACCTGCTCCGCGACCTCCGGGCCGGCCGGGAGGTCGCCGAGTAGTCCACCCGGGGCCGGATCACCGGCCGGGCCGCGCGGTGCACGAAGCCGTCTCGTTCCAGGGTCTGGAGGGTCTGGGCCAGCATCTTCTCGCCCACCCCGCCGACCTGGCGGCGCAGCTCGCTGAACCGGTACGACCGGTGCGGCAGTGCGGCCAGCACCAGCACGCCCCAGCGGCTGGTGACGTGTTCGAGCACGCCCCGGGACGGGCAGTCCGCCCGGTTGACGTCGGGTGTCCAGCCGTCAACGAGCTGCCGGGGATCCTGAGCCGGGGCACCGCGGTGCTGACCAGCGCCGGTGTCCCCGCCCCGCTGGCCGAGGTACTGGTCGACGTGGACGAGGCGATCAGCCGGGGTCTGCTCGCCGGCACACCCGGCGACCCGTCCCGGCTCACCGGCCGCCCGACCACCCCGATCGCGGGCACCGTCGCGGCGAGCCCGGCCGGGCAATCCCGCTGAGCGGGCTGTTCCCCGCACCATCGGCGAGCTAGCCGGCTGCGGCGTTGTGCTTCGCGACCAGGCCCGGGAGTTCGTCCAGCGAATCGATGCGGAACAGGCACTGCTCGGCGGCGGCCGGGTCGTCGAGGATGTGACCCCACGGACCGCGCCGGATCAGACAGGTCCGCATCCCGGCCGCCCCGGCCGGGCGTACATCGTTGTCGGGCCGATCGCCGACGTACAGGATCGAGGACCGGTCGCCACCGCCTTCTTGGACGACCCGCTCGAAGAAGGCCGGCGACGGCTTCGCCACGCCCCAACCACCCGAGGTGCCGATCGCGTCCACCGGGAGGTCGAGAGCGCGGAGGGTCTTCTCGGCCCAGGCTGGCTGGCTGCCGGCCAGGCCCACGAACAGGCCCTGATCCTTCAGGGCGGTCAGGCACCGTCGGGCGTCGGGGTAGAGGTCCTCTTCGTCGAACGACTCCGGCTTGCCGGCCGCCGCCCGGCGCTCGATCTCGACCGTGAGGTCGAAATCGGGCCGGAAGACCCGAAACGTCTCCCGGTAGTCCAGGCCCCGGGCGATCACCGCACCGAAGACCGCCGAAAGCGTGTGCCGGGGAACGCCCAGCCAGTCCGCCCAGGTCTCGAACTCGCGGGACTCGTCGAGAATCGTCCCGCCGACATCGAAGAAGATCGCGTTGATCACTTGTACTCGGACGTCGGATCGGAACTAGACGTTGAACCTGAACTCGACCACGTCGCCGTCCTGCATGACGTAGTCCTTGCCCTCGATCCGGACCCGGCCGGCAGCCTTGGCCGCCGCCATCGAGCCGGCGGCGACCAGGTCGTCGTACGAGACGATCTCGGCCTTGATGAAGCCGCGCTGGAAGTCGGAGTGGATCACGCCGGCCGCCTCCGGCGCGGTCGCCCCGATCGGGACGGTCCAGGCCCGGGCCTCCTTCGGCCCGGCGGTCAGGTACGTCTGCAGGCCGAGCGTACGGAAGCCGACCCGGATGAGCTGGTCGAGACCGGGCTCGGACTGCCCGATCGACTCCAGCAGCTCCCGCGCCTCGTCCGGGGGCAGATCGGTCAGCTCCGACTCGACCTTGGCGTCCATGAAGATCGCCTCGGCCGGGGCGACCAGCAGCCGCAGCTCGTCGAGCAGGTCCGCGTTGTTCAGCTCCGCCTCGTCGACGTTGAAGACGTACAGGAAGGGCTTGGTGGTCAGCAGGTGCAGCTCGCGCAGCTCGGAGACCTCGATCCCGGCGTTGGCCGCGCCCGCGTAGAGGGTGACCCCGGTGTCGAGCAGCTCGGCCGCCTTCTTCGCGGCGGTGACGGCGGCGGCCCGGTCCTTGCGGACCTTCGCCTCCTTCTCCAGCCGGGGCAGGGCCTTCTCGATCGTCTGGAGGTCGGCCAGGATCAGCTCGGTGTTGATCGTCTCGATGTCGTCGCCGGGCGAGACCTTGCCGTCGACGTGTACGACGTTCGGGTCGGAGAAGACCCGGACGACCTGGCAGATCGCGGCGGCATCCCGGATGTTGGCCAGGAACGCGTTCCCGCGGCCCTGCCCCTTCGACGCGCCCCGGACCAGGCCGGCGATGTCGACGAAGGAGACCGGCGCCGGGATGATCTTCTGCGAGCCGTGGATCTCGGCGAGCTTGCCCAGCCGCTCGTCCGGCAGGCCGACCACCCCGACGTTCGGCTCGATGGTGGCGAACGGATAGTTCGCGGCGAGTACGTCGTTCTTGGTCAGCGCGTTGAAGAGCGTGCTCTTGCCGACGTTGGGCAGGCCGACGATACCGATGGTCAGTGAAGTCATGCGAACGCGACTGCCTCTCTCGTAGCCTTCCGCGACCCGGTGCGGTCACCGGCCCGGCCCGGGATGAAGTCTACGGACGCCGCCGGAGGGATACCGCAACGGGCGAGACGGGCGGGTGACCCCGGCCACCCGCGCCCGGCTACGCACGGCCAGGTCCGATTTCCGCGAGTCAGCGCGGCCGGCACGGTGCACCATCGAAGGCATGGAGCTGGACTTCGAGCGGTGCTATCGGGCGGTCGACAGCCGGGACCAGCGGTTCGACGGCTGGTTCTACACCGGCGTCACCACCACCGGCATCTACTGCCGGCCGTCCTGCCCGGCGATGACCCCGAAGCGGCACAACGTCCGGTTCTATCCGTCGGCCGCCGCCGCCCAGCGGGCCGGACTGCGCGCCTGCCGGCGGTGCCGCCCGGACGCCGCCCCCGGTTCGCCGGAGTGGAACGTCCGGGCCGACGTCGTCGGCCGGGCGATGCGGCTGATCGCCGACGGCGTGGTCGACCGGGAGGGGGTGCCGGGGCTGGCGAGCCGGCTCGGCTACACCGAGCGGCACCTGAACCGGATGCTGGTCGCCGAGGTCGGCGCCGGTCCGCTCGCCCTGGCCCGGGCACAGCGGGCGCAGACCGCCCGGATCCTGGTCGAGACGACCGACCTCGGCCTGGCCGAGATCGCCTTCGCCGCCGGCTTCGGCAGCGTACGGCAGTTCAACGACACGATCCGCGAGGTGTACGCGGTCGCGCCGTCCGGGCTGCGCGACGCCGCACGCCGCGCCGCCGGTACGGGCTCCCGCCGTGCTTCCCGGCCGCCGCGCGGCGCTGCGTCGGCCACCTCGACCGTCCCTGCCGGCCCCGACGGCAACGGCGTACCGGGGACGATCTCGCTGCGGCTCGCCTACCGGGCACCGCTGCACGCCGACGCGCTGCTGGACTTCCTCGCCCTGCGGGCGGTGCCCGGGATCGAGGAGGTCGGTGCCGGGTCGTACCGCCGTGGCCTGCGGCTGCCGAACGGACCGGCCGAGATCGCGCTGACCCCGATGCCCGGGTACGTCGGCGCCACCCTCCGGCTCGCCGACGTCCGCGACCTGGCTCCGGCGGTGGCCCGCTGCCGCCGGCTCTTCGACCTGGACGCCGACCCGGAGGCGGTGGACGCCCTGCTCGGCACGGATCCCGCGTTCGCGGAGGCGGTGGCGAAGGAGCCCGGCATCCGGGTGCCGCGTGCGGTGGACGGCTTCGAGATGGCCGTCCGGGCGATCGTCGGCCAGCAGGTGTCGGTCGCCGGTGCCCGTACCGTGCTGGCCCGGCTCGCCGCCGCGACCACCGCCGGGACGCCGACCGCCCCGCCCCGGGACGACCTGCCCGCCACCGACCCGTCCGACGGGGCAGGGCCGGACGTCGACCCGGCGGCAGCGGTGGGCAGCCTGCCCGGCCTGGGCGGGACCGGTGGGCTGCGCGCGTTTCCGTCCGCCGAGGAGGTGCTGGCGCTGCCGGACTCGGCGTTCGGGATGCCGGCCGCCCGGCGGGCGACGATCCGGGCCCTGGCCGAGGCGGTCGCCGCCGGGGACCTTGACCTCGACCCCGGCGCGGACCGGGCCGAACTGGTCGACCGGCTGACCGCGCTGCCCGGAATCGGCCCCTGGACCGCCGGCTACGTCGCGATGCGGGCGATCGGCGACCCCGACGTCTTCCTCCCCACCGACCTAGGGGTACGCCGGGGCGCCGCAGCGCTCGGCCTCCCCGACGACCCGAAGAGCCTCGACGCGTACGCCGGCCGCTGGCGGCCCTGGCGCTCGTACGCGGTGATCAGACTATGGAGAGCGGAATGAACGAGATGTACAGCAGCCGGATCGAGACCCCGGCCGGTCCCCTGACGGTACTGGCCGACCCGGAGGGAACGGTGCACGCCGCCGGCTTCGGCACCGACTCCGGCACCCTGCTCGGGCTGGTGCACCCGCGGTTGCGCCGCGAGGTGCGGGAGCGGCCCGAACTCGGCCCGGTCACCTCAGCCGTACGCCGCTATCTGGACGGGGACCTGACCGCGATCGACGCGGTGCCGGTCGCGCAGCACACCGAAGGCGCGTTCCTGGCGCACGCCTGGGAGACGCTGCGGCAGGTCAAGGCGGGTGAGCCGGTCACCTACACCGAGTTCGCCGAGCTCTCCGGCCGGCCCCGGGCGGTCCGGGCCGCCGCGATGGCCTGTGCCCGCAACGCCGCCGCGCTCTTCGTACCGTGTCACCGGGTGTTGCGTACCGACGGCGGGCTAGGCGGCTTCCGCTGGGGGTTGCCGGTGAAGCGCTGGCTGCTCGCGCACGAGGGCAGCCCGGTCCGCTGATGACCGCCCCGCAACGTTGGATGCGGCCGCCGGTCCCCGGCAGCCCGCCGGCGCCGGGAGGTCGACGGGGCTGAGTCGCGGATCAGCATCGATCCGGCGCCCGGTGTCGGCCGGTGCCGGTGCCGCGGAGACCAGGTGACAACAACACGACTCAACCGGAGGCTGGATTTACCGTTAACGTCAGGGCATGGCGCCGGATCGTGACGACGAGCCCACGGTCCGGGGCCGGCCGGGCTTCCGGCTGCCCGTCCGGCGGTGGTCACGCCGCAGCGGGGACCCGGCGCGACACAGCACCGATCCGCCGCCCCGCCGCCGGCTCCGGCTGCCCGGCAATCCGTTGCCCCGCAACCTCTGGCGGCTGCGCCGCTATCTCCGCCCGTACCGGGGTCAACTGGTCTGGCTGCTGTTCGCGGCGTTCGCGGCGACCGGGGCGAGCATCTGCGTACCGCTGGTGGTGCAGCGGGCGGTGGACGGCCCGATCGCGCACCGCGACCCCGGCGGGCTGCTCCGGCTCGGCGGGCTGGCACTGCTGCTCGGGCTCGCCGAAGCGGCGTTGATCTTCATCCGGCGGTGGGCCCAGTCCTCCTCGGCGGTCGGGATGGAGGCCACCATCCGCGACGAGATCTACGCCCACCTGCAACGGCTGCACATCGGCTTCCACGACCGCTGGCAGTCCGGGCAGCTACTGTCCCGGGTCACCAGCGACCTGTCGGTGATCCGGCGCTTCCTCTCCTTCGGGCTGCTCTTCCTCGTCGTGAACGTCACCACCTACCTCGCCGTGGTGACCCTGCTGATCACGCTGCACCCGGGCCTGGGGCTGCTGGTCGCGGCCGGCGCGGTACCGCTGTTCCTGGCGAGTCGCCGGTTCACCCGGGCCTATCTGCTGGCGGCCCGGCGGCTCCAGGACGAGCAGGGCGACCTGGCCACCCTGATCGAGGAGTCCGCGCAGGGCATCCGCACCGTCAAGGCGTTCGGCCGGCGCCCGGAGATGACCCGGCGGTTCGGCGCCGGCAGCCGTACGCTGCACGACACCGCGACCGGCAAGGGTCGGCTGCTGGCCCGTACCTCCGCGCAGTTCGACCTGATTCCCAACCTGACCCTGGCCGCGGTGCTGGTCGCCGGTGCGGTGGCCGTCGCGGACGGCTCGCTGAGCATCGGCGAACTGGTCGCCTTCGTCAGCCTGCAACTGATGCTGGTCTGGCCGATCGAGTCGCTCGCCTGGATCATCGCCAACGCCCAGGAGGCGATGACGGCGGCGGACCGGATCTACGAGGTACTCGACACCCGTCCGACGGTCGTCGACCGGCCGGGTGCGGTGGCGCTGGCCGGGCCGGAGGCGCCCGGTCGGGGCGGCGCGCTCCGCTTCGACGGGGTCTGGTTCGGCTACCCGCAGGGTCCCCCGGTGCTGCGCGACGTCGCCCTGGCGGTCCAACCCGGCGAGACGCTGGCCATCGTCGGAGCCACCGGCTGCGGCAAGACCAGCCTGCTGTCGCTGGTGCCGCGCCTCTACGACGTCACCGCCGGCCAGGTCACCCTGGACGGGCGGGACATCCGGGACATCCGGCTCGACTCGCTGCGCAGCCGGGTCGGGTTCGCGTTCGAGGAGCCGACGCTCTTCTCCATGTCCGTCCGGGAGAACCTCACCCTGGGCCGGGCCGATGCCGGCGACGACGAGGTCCGCGCCGCGCTCGCCGTGGCCCAGGCCGATTTCGTGTACGACCTGCCGTGGGGTCTGGACACCCGGATCGGCGAGCAGGGGCTCTCCCTCTCCGGCGGGCAGCGGCAGCGGCTGGCCCTGGCCCGGGCGGTACTCGGCCGGCCCGGCGTACTGGTGCTCGACGATCCGCTGTCGGCGCTGGACGTACACACCGAGGCGCTGGTCGAGCGGGCGCTGGCCCAGGTGCTCCGGGACACCACCGCACTGGTGGTGGTGCACCGGCCCTCGACCGTGGCTCTCGCCGACCGGGTGGCGCTGCTCGCCGACGGCCGGATCGCCGCCGTCGGCACCCACGCCGAACTGCTGCGCGACGTGCCCGCGTACCGGGCGGTGCTCTCCGCCGAGACCGCCGAGAGCGCCGAAGCCGCCGGGAGCGCCGCGACTGCCGAGGTCGCCGGGGAGGCCGCGAAGACCGCCGAGGCCGCCGAGGAGACCGACGACCTGGGACTCGTCCGGTCATGACGACAGCCGGTCCGGTCGACGGCGCGACGGCGGCCGAGTCCGCCGACACCGCGACGACCAGCGCCCCGGGCCTGGCCCGGTGGCGCGGGATCGCCGCCGATCCGGAGGCGGACCGTACCGCCGCCGAGACCGGCACCGCGCAGGGCATCGCCCGGCTCCGCAACCGCAGCCGGGTCCTGCTCGGCTCGCTGATCCGGCCACACCGCAGGCTGATCGGCGTGGCGGTCGCCCTGCTGCTGCTCCAGAACGCGGCCGGGATGGCCGGACCCTACCTGGTGATGCTCGGCATCGACCGGGCGATCGGACCGCTCCGGGCCGGTGATCCCGGTCCACTGGTCGCGGTGGCGACCGCGTTCGGGCTCGCCGCCGGAGCCGAGTACGCCGGCAAGCGCGGCTTCCTCACCCTCTCCACCCGGATCGGCCAGGCCATCCTGCTGGACCTGCGGCGCAGGGTGTACGACCACTTCCTGCGGCTCTCGGTCAGCTTCCACGAGCGCTACACCTCGGGCCGGCTGGTGGCCCGGCTGACCAGTGACATGGACTCGATCGCCGAACTGGTCGACGGCGGCATCGACGACCTGGTGCTCGCCGTGCTCTCCATCGTCTCGGTGGCCGGCGTCCTGCTCTGGCTCGACCCGCCGCTGGCCGTGGTCACCCTGCTCGCCTTCCCGTTCCTGCTCTGGCTCTCCCGCTGGTTCGCCCGCGCCTCGGCGTCCGCCTACCGGCGCACCCGGGAGACGGTCGCGCTGGTGATCGTCCACTTCGTCGAGTCGCTCGGCGGGATCCGGGCGGTGCAGGCGTTCCGCCGGGAGCCGCGCAACCAGCAGATCTTCACCGTCCTCAACGACGACCACCGGCGGGCGAACCTGCGGGCGTTCCGGCTGATCGCCACCTACTCCCCGGCGATCAAGGTGATCGGCAACGTGACCATCGCGGTGGTGCTGGCGTACGGCGGCATGCGGGTACTCGGCGGGCACGCCGAGATCGGGGTACTCGCCGCATTCCTGCTCTACCTGCGCCGGTTCTTCGAGCCGATGCAGGAGTTGAGCCAGTTCTACAACGCTCTCCAGTCGGCGACGGCGGCGCTGGAGAAGCTGGCCGGAGTACTCGACGAGCGGCCCAGCGTACCGGAACCGGCCGCGCCCCGCCCGCTGCCGACCGGGCCGGTCCGGGGTGCCGTCGAACTGCGGGCGGTGACCTTCGGCTACCGGTGCGACACCCCGGTACTGCCGGAGCTGACCCTGTCGATCCCGGCCGGCCAGACGGTGGCGCTGGTCGGCGCGACCGGGGCGGGGAAGTCGACGGTGGCGAAGCTGGTTGCCCGGTTCTACGACCCGACCCGGGGCACCGTCACCCTGGACGGCGTCGACCTGCGCGAGGTCGCCGACGCCGACCTGCGCCGGGCGGTCGTCATGGTCACCCAGGAGAACCATCTCTTCGCCGGGTCGGTGGCGGACAACATCCGGTTCGGCCGGCCGGGGGCGGACGACGCCGACGTGGTGGCGGCGGCGGAGGCGATCGGCGCGCACGACTTCGTCGCGGCGCTGCCCGACGGGTACGAGACCGACGTGCACCGGCGCGGCGGCCGGCTCTCGGCCGGGCAGCGGCAACTCGTCGCGTTCGCCCGGGCGTTCCTCGCCGACCCGGCGGTACTGATCCTGGACGAGGCCACCTCGTCGCTGGACATCCCGAGCGAGCGACTGGTGCAGCGGGCCCTGCGGACCATCCTCGCCGACCGGACGGCGATCGTCATCGCCCACCGGCTGTCCACGGTGGAGATCGCGGACCGGGTGCTGGTGCTGGACGGCGGCCGGGTGGTCGAGGACGGCGCACCGGAGACGCTGATCGCCCGGGGCGGCCGGTACGCCGCCCTGCACCGGCAGTGGCAGGACTCCCTGCTGCACTGACTGTGAGGCTGGCCGGGTTGGGCCCGGAAGGGTTCAGCCCAGCCGGGGCAGCAGCAGGCGCGCGACGTCCAGGGCCCGGCTGGCCGGCGACCGGTCGCCCGGTTTCCAGTCCTCGGCCGTCCAGACGTCCGACAGCACCGCCATCACGAAGCCCCAGCCGACCACCCGGTCCATCGGCATCGCCAGCAGGTCGGCGAGCTGTTCGACCCGGGCCGGCACCAGCGCGGTCAACGCGGCGTCCCGGTCGCCCGGCTCGGGGTTGTAGAGCAGCGCGCCGACCTCGAAGCCGGGATCGCCGACCAGTCCGTGCGGGTCGATCGCCAGCCACGGTTCGCGCTCGGCGCGCAGGATGTTGTCGTGGTGCAGGTCGCCGTGCAGCACGCTCCGCTCGGTCGCCGAGGCGCACAGCTCGCGCATCAGGCCACCGGCCCGGCCGACCAGGTCGGCCGGGAGCGGCCCGCCGTCGCCGTGTGCCGCGAGATAGTCGTCGAAGCCGGCGATGTAGGTGGAGAGGTCCGGCAGCGGGCAGTCGGGCGGGGGCGGCACGGCGAGCCGGCGCAGCAGCTCCGCCGCCACCGTGGTCGCCTCGGCGTCCCGGCCGGGCACCAGGTCACGCAGCCGCCAGCCGGGCCCGGCCCGCTCCAGCAGCAGGGCACCTCGTTCGAGGTCGGCGCGGAGCAGGCGTACGGCGCCCCGGCCGGCGAACGCGGCCAGCGCCGCTGCCTCGGTACGCAGCGACTTCCCGCTCGGCACGCCCAGCTTCAGTACCGCCGGTCGGCCGTCGGCACAGGTCACCCCGGTGACGTAGTGGAACGACAGGTCGAACGGCTCACCGACGGTCAACTCCCAGTCGGCGGCCACCTCGGCGAGCACCCGGGGCAGCTCGGCGAGCCAGCGGGCACCGTCCGCCCCCCACACCTGCCGTGCGTTGCGGGCCAGCACCTCGGTAATCACGGCGTCCACGTTAGCTTGCGGATCAACATCCGGCCGCCGGCCCGGGTGCCGAGTCGCGCGGACTGCCGAGCTGCCCCGCTCGTGCATCCACCCGAGAGGACGCTGGCCGACGCGCGGCCGGAGTAGCAGGCCGGCGGGTGGGCGGGCGCTGCGGAAATCCCGGTCGGCCGCCCGGCCTTCTCCCGTACCATCGGCCAATGACGGATGCGGAGCGGCACCAGCGCACCGGTGTCCCCGAGCGGCCGAGCCTGGACGGGCTGGCCGAGAAGTGGGCCCGCCGGTGGCAGGAGGAGGGGACGTACGCCTTCGACCGGACCAAGAGCCGGTCGGACGTGTACTCGATCGACACTCCGCCGCCGACCGTATCCGGCGAACTGCACATGGGGCACGTCTTCTCGTACACCCACACCGACACGGTGGCCCGGTTCCAGCGGATGCGCGGCCGGACGGTCTTCTATCCGATGGGCTGGGACGACAACGGGCTGCCCACCGAGCGCCGGGTGCAGAACGTCTACGGCGTCGCCTGCGACCCGAGCCTGCCGTACGACCCGCGGTGGCAGCCGCCCCGCCGACCGGTCAGCGAGGAGGCCCGCCGGCACCCGGTCGCCATCTCACGGCGCAACTTCGTGGAACTCTGCGCCGCGCTGACCGCCGAGGACGAGCAGGTCTACGAGGAGCTGTGGCGACGCCTCGGGTTGTCGGTGGACTGGTCGCTGACGTACACCACGATCGGCCGTACCGCGCAGGCCACCGCGCAGCGGGCGTTCCTGCGGAACCTGGCCCGGGGTGAGGCGTACTCTGCCGAGGCGCCCGCGCTCTGGGACGTCGGCTTCGGCACGGCGGTCGCCCAGGCGGAGCTGGAGGACCGGGAGCGGCCGGGGGCGTACCACCGGATCCGGTTCGAGGTGCTCGCCTCCGGGCCGGGCAGCGCCGGCACTCCGGTCGGTCCCGGCCCCGGCCGCGACGAGGCGTACGTGTACGTCGAGACCACCCGCCCCGAGCTGCTGCCGGCCTGCGTGGCGCTGGTCTGCCACCCCGACGACGAGCGGTACGCGGACCTGGTCGGCGGCACGGTCCGCAGCCCCTTGTTCGGCACCGAGGTGACCGTCTACGCCCACCCGCTGGCGGATCCGGCCAAGGGCACCGGTCTGGTGATGACCTGCACCTTCGGTGACCTGGCCGACGTGACCTGGTGGCGGGAGCTGCGACTGCCGGCCCGGGTGGTGATCGGCCGGGACGGCCGGTTGCTGCCGGAGCCGCCGCCCGGGGTCGACCCGGCCCCGTACGCCGATCTCGCCGGGCTGAGGGTCAACGCGGCCCGGCGGCGGATCGTGGAGCTGCTGGCCGACTCGGGCGACCTGGTCGGCGAGCCGAGGCCGGTCACCCACCCGGTGAAGTTCTACGAGAAGGGCGACAGCCCGCTGGAGATCATCTCGACTCGGCAGTGGTATCTGCGCAACGGCGGCCGGGACGCCGAGCTGCGGGCCGCCCTGCTCGACCGGGGAGGCGAGCTGAACTGGGTGCCGGCACACATGCGGCACCGCTACGAGCACTGGGTGGGCGGGCTGACCGGGGACTGGCTGATCAGCCGGCAGCGCTATTTCGGGGTGCCGTTCCCGGTCTGGTACCGGCTCGACGACGCTGGCGAGCCGGATTACGCCCAGCCTCTCACGGCGGACGAGGCGACGCTGCCCGTCGACCCGACCTCCGAGGTGCCGGCCGGCTACACCGAGGCGCAGCGCGGCCAGCCGGGCGGCTTCATGGCCGATCCGGACGTGATGGACACCTGGGCCACCTCGTCGCTGACCCCGCAGATCGTCGGCGGCTGGCTCGACGACCCCGACCTCTACGCCCGGGTCTTCCCGATGGACCTGCGGCCGCAGGGGCAGGAGATCATCCGTACCTGGTTGTTCGCGACCGTGGTCCGGTCGCACCTGGAGGCCGGGGTGCTGCCGTGGCGGGACGCGGTGCTCTCCGGCTGGATCCTCGACCCGGACCGCAAGAAGATGTCGAAGTCCAAGGGGAACGTGCAGACCCCGATGGGGCTGCTGACCGAGCACGGCCCGGACGCCGTCCGCTACTGGGCGGCGAACGGTCGGCCCGGCACCGACCTGGCGTTCGACCCGGGACAGATCCGGATCGGCCGGCGGCTCGCCACCAAACTGCTCAACGCGTCCAAGTTCGCGCTCGGGCTCGGTGCCGCCGACGCCCTGCGGGCGCCGGCGACCGAGCCGCTGGACCGGTCGATGCTCGCCGGACTCTCCACTGTGGTCGCGAGCGCCACCGCCGCCTTCGACCGGTACGACCACACCGAGGCGATGCAGGTCACCGAGGCGTACTTCTGGCGGTTCTGCGACGACTACATCGAGTTGGTGAAGGAGCGCGCCTACGGAGAGGGGCCGGGTGCCCACTCGGCCCGGGCGGCACTCGCCGCCGCCCTCGCCACGCTGCTGCGGCTCTTCGCCCCGTTCCTGCCGTACGTCACCGAGGAGGTCTGGTCCTGGTGGCGGTACGGCTCGGTGCACCGCTCGCCCTGGCCGACGACGTACGAGATCGGGCGGGTGGCCGCCGACGGCGATCCGGCGCTACTGGAACTGGCCGGCGCGGCGCTGACCCAGGTCCGGCGGGCGAAGTCGGAGCGCAAGGTGTCGATGCGTACCGAGATTCCGCTGGCCGAGGCGCTCGGCCCGGCGGCGATGCTGGAACAGTTGGCCAGCATCGCCGGTGACCTGAAGGCGGCGGGCCGGATCGGCAAGCTCGACTTCCTCCCCGACCGCACCCCGGAACTCGTCATCGCCTGCGCCTTCTAGCCGAGTAGTTCCCGGGTGAGCAGGCCCGTCCACCAGCGTTCGACGCGCTCGGGCGACCAGCCGCGCCCGGCGGTCAACCCGGTGTACGCGTCGATGCCGCAGATCGCCCCGTACATGTCGACGGCGGTACGCGGGTCGACGCCGTCGGAGAAGGTGCCGGCGGGCCAGGAGGAGAAGAGCCGTAGCAGCGCCTCCTCGCCGCGCCGAGGTCCTTCGCGGTAGGCGGCGGCCAGTTCCGGTTCGGTCCGCCCGCCCTCGCGGAGCAGCAGGATCACGTCCCCGGCCCGCTCGTACAGCCTTCGGTGGAAGGCGACCGAGACCGCGAGCTGGCCGGGTGGGTCACCGGCAGCCGCCAGGTCCGCCACCAGCCGGTCCGGGTCGGCGGCGAGGTCTGCGGCGTCCATCAGCGCGATGGCGAGACCCTTCTTGTTGCCGTACGCCGAGTAGACCGTCGGGACCGAGACGCCGGCCTCGCGGGCCACGTCCCGGACGGTCGTCTGGCCCCACCCCTGGGCCACGAAGAGCCGGCGGGCCGCCTGGGCGATCTGCCGGCGGGTCTCGTCGGCCTGCGCGGTCCGGACCAGCGAGTCGTACCGCCGCCGTTCCGGCACTGCCGACATCTTGTCCCCCTCTTGTCGCTGCTTATATTCAATATAAGTCTCGTAAACTCACTTGGAGGCAGCTCATGCGCTTCGTCCTGTGGACAACCCACAGGCGCCGCAAGATTCTTGTTGAATCGTGGCGCGTGGCTAACCGCAGCTCAACAAGAATCTTGGGCAGCCTGATGCGCGGCGTCAGGTGCGGGAGGGGGTCCAGCCGGTGGCGGAGAAGCGGGTGGCGTCGGTGCCCTCGCCGGAGAAGAGCAGGCCGTTGGTGCCGACCACGAGCAGGCCGTCGACGTAGACGCCCCGGCCCCGGGAACTGCCGTCGGTGGCGTAGCTCCAGCGCAGGTCGGTGGTGCCGGCCGGCAGCTCCGCGAACGCCTGCCACCAGCGCCGGCCGCCGTACCCGGTGACCGAGCCCTCGGCGGTCCACCGCCCGGTCGGGCCGACCAGGGTCACGTCGACCGGGGCCCAGGTCTCGCCGCCGTCGGCCGAGGTCTGGAAGTGCAGCAGGTCGTAGCGCGGCTCGGTGTCGTACCAGAGCTGGAAGCTGGCCACCGCCGCCCGGCCGGCGGCGCGACGCAGCGGCGCGGTGAGGGTGACGCTGCCGCCGTCGAGGTCGTCCGCGCGCCAGGCGGTGCCGCCCAGCGGCGGCCGGACCGGAGCCGCGTACGCCAGGTCGCGGGCCAGCGCCCGCCGGGCCACGTTGTTGCTGCCCCAGTTCCGATCCGGGTGCACCCGGTTGCTCAGCAGGATCAGGAAGGTGTGCGACAGCGGGTCGATCACGATCGAGGTGCCGGTGAACCCGGTGTGCCCGAACGCGACCGGCGAGGCGAGCCCGGACATGTACCAGTGCTTGTGCAGCTCGACGCCGAGTCCCCGGTCACTCTCCGGATAGCGGCTCTCCAGGCCGGCGTTGTAGTTGACCAGCATGTCCCGCACGGTCGACTCGCGCAGGATCCGGGCGCCCCGGTATTCGCCGCCGTTCAGCAGCATCTGACAGAAGATGGCCAGGTCGGCGGCGGTGGAGAAGAGCCCGGCGTGTCCGGCCACCCCGCCGAGTGCCCAGGCGTTCTCGTCGTGCACCTCGCCCCAGACCATGCCCCGGTTCGCGTACGGCTGGTATTCGGTGGCGGCGATCCGGTGCCGCAGCGCCGCTGCCGGGTTGTAGCCGGTGTCGACCATCCGCAGCGGCCCGGTCACCTCGGCGGCGACGAGCTGCTCCAGCGGGCGGCCGGTCACCCGCTCCACGAGTACGCCGAGCGCGATCAGCCCGAGGTCGGAGTAGACGTACTGGTTGCCGGGGCTGGCACCGGCGGCGAACGGGGTGGCCAGCGCGGCTGCCTCCCGTTCCTCCGGGGTCGGGTAGCTGCTCCACAGTGGTGCGAACGCGGGCAGCCCGCCGGTGTGGGTGAGCAGCATCCGTACGGTGACCGCCTCCTTGCCACCGGCGGCGAACTCCGGCAGGTAGCGCACCACCGGCGCGTCCAGTTCGACGGTGCCGCGCTCGACCTGGCGCAGGGCCACCACGGTGGTGAAGAGCTTGGAGATGGAGGCGAGGTCGAAGATGGTGTCCTTGCGCATCGGGATCTGCTGTTCGGCCGGCAACTCGACACCGACGCGTCCAGGGGCCGATCCGACCGATTCATATTTCACCGCCGTGCCGACCGCCTCGTGCCGGACGACCACCCCGTCCTTGGCGGCGAGCAGTACGGCTCCGGCGTAGGTCGGGAAGGTGGGGTGGTCCGGGGTCGGCGTCAGGTACGCCTCGGCGTCGGTGCGCAGCCGGTCGACGTACTCGGGCAGCAGGCCGACCTCCTGCGGCCGGCCGGGCCGCAGCGTGCGCCGCTCGAACCGGACGTCGTCGGGGCCGACGGTCGGCGGCCCGCCCGGCCATCCCCCACTCCGACCGGCAGCCACCGCCTGGCCGACCCTCGGGCCGGTCAGCGCCTGGCCGACCCTCGGGCCGGCGGTCGCCGGCTGTGGCACGGCCAGGACCGTGACCAGGAGGGCCGTGCCGACTCCGGCACCGAGGAGCCCACTGCCGATCCTCCGACGACGCATCGCCACACCTCCGTGCCGGTCATCGACCGATCTCGTCGGCCACGACTCTGGTCAGTTAGGACTTTCGCCTGCCACAACTGCCGCCCGTCACGACCAGGATGAAGCTTTCCTTCGATGTTGGCAATAACAGAGAAGCTTCTTGCCCGACAGCCCGGGGGCGGACTAATTTATAGGGTCTGATGAATCACCTGGAGGCGCCATGCGGGCCCGGCTACTGGCATCAAGCGTCACGATCGCCCTGCTCGCCGCCGGCGGCGCCAGCCCACCCGCCCAGGCCGCACCGTCCACCCATGCCAAGCCGTCCCCCGTGGACCGGCTGATCGCCCGGATGAGCCTGCCGGAGAAGGTCGGCCAGCTCTTCGCCACCTACGTCTACGGCGGCTCCGCCACCGCGCCGAGCGCGGCCGACGCCACCGCCAACCGGCAGGCGTACGGGGTGGACACCGGGGCCGAGGTGGTGGCGAAATACCACCTCGGCGGGGTCATCTACTTCACCTGGTCGCACAACCTCGACTCGCCCCGGCAGATCGCCACGCTCTCCAACGGGCTCCAGGCGAGCGCCGCCGCCAACGGTCCCCGGATCCCGCTGCTCATCTCCACCGACCAGGAGCACGGCATCGTGCAGCGGCTGCCGGCCCCGGCCACCCTCTTCCCCGGCAACATGGCGCTCGGCGCCGGACGCAGCCTGGTCGACGCGTACACCGCCGCCCGGATCACCGGGCGGGAACTGCGGGCGGTCGGCATCGGGCAGGCCTGGGCACCGTCGGCCGACGTCAACGTCAACCCGGCCAACCCGGTGATCGGGGTACGCTCCTTCGGCTCCGACCCGCTGCTGGTCGCCGGGATGACCGCCGCCCAGGTGGTCGGCTTCCAGGCCGGCTCCGGGGTCAGCGTGGCCGCCAAGCACTTCCCCGGACACGGCGACACCCGGGACGACAGCCACACGGCGCTGCCGGTGATCCACCACACCCGGGACGAGTGGCAGCGGCTCGACGAACCGCCGTTCCGGGCCGCCATCGCGGCCGGAGTCGACACCATCATGACGGCGCACATCGTCGTACCGTCGCTGGACGACTCGGGCGACCCGGCCACGCTCTCCGCGCCGATCCTCACCGGGCTGCTCCGGGAACGGCTCGGCTTCCGGGGCGTGGTGGTGACCGACTCGCTCGCCATGGCCGGGGTACGCCAGCAGTACGGCGACGACCGCGTCCCGGTGCTCGCCCTCAAAGCCGGCGCCGACCTGCTGCTGATGCCGCCGAACCTCGACCTGGCGGTCAACTCCGTACTCGCCGCCGTCGCCTCCGGCGAACTCACCGAGGCCCGGATCGACCAGTCGGTACGCCGGATCCTCACCCTCAAGCAGCGCCGGGGCGTACTCGACGGGGTGCCGCCGGTCGACCCGGCCGCCGCCGAGCGGGTGGTCGGGCACCCCGCCCACCAGGTCGAACTACGGAAGATCACCGACCGTACCGTGACCGCGGTCCGCAACGACGCGAAGCTGCTGCCGCTGCCGACGGCCGACCGGTCGGTGCTGGTCACCGGCTGGAACTCCAGCGCCTTCGACAACGTCGGCACCCTCGCCGCCGGGCTGGCCGCCAGGGGCAACCGGAGCACGGCGCTGCCGACCGGGCTGCCGAACGACGCGAAGATCGCCGAGGCGGTGGCCGCCGCCCAGGCCAACGACCTGACGGTCGTGCTGACCCAGAAGTCCTTCGACACCACGGTCACCGACCCGAACGCCCGGCAGCAGAAGCTGGTGCACGCGCTGGCCGCCACCGGCCGGCCGGTCGTGGTGGTCGCGGTACGGGACGCCTACGACGTCGGGCACTTCGACGACGTACCGACCCAGCTCGTCACGTTCGGCTACACGAAGGCGTCGATGGAGGCGCTGACCCGGGTACTCGTCGGCGAGGTCGCGCCGCGCGGCAAGCTCCCGGTCAGCGTCCCGGACCCGGCCGACCCGACGGCGGTCCGCTACCCGTACGGCCACGGCCTCACCTGGCGGCTCCCCCGGTGACGGCGCAGCCGAGCCCGGGGACGCCCGCGCTCAGAAGTGGAACGGCCAGTCGCGCAGGAAGCGCAGACCGAGCAGGAAGGCGATCACCGCCGGGCCGACGGCCAGGGTGACGGCCTGGGCCCGGTACATGATCCGGTGCCGGAGCAGTTCCAGCCCGTTGGCCAGGATGATCACGCCGCCGACCATCATGAACGCGCCCCACCAGCCGGTGGAGCCGAAGTCCAGCGCGTCGTTGACCAGCAGCAGGAAGGTCACCCCGAGCGCGGCGGTGTTCAGCGCCAGCATCGCCACCGTGCGGTGGAAGGCCCGGGGCAGCGGGTCGGGCGAACGCCAGTAGTAGGTGCCGGCGACGGCCAGCCCCGGCAGAGTGATCATGAATGGCCAGCCCTGCCCCATCACCCCGAGCATCAGCATCGCGCCGACCGCGAAGACCAACCCGCCGACGCAGGCCAGCAGGTAGCCGACGAACGCACGCCCGCCGCCGCGGGCGAGCAGCGGTCCGCCGGACGCGGCGACCAGGGCTCCGGGTACCAGGACGAAGCCGGCCCACCAGTGGAACCGGTCGATCGACTGTGCGGTCACGGTCACCGCCACGACCCCGAGGCCCGCCGCGGCCAGGCTGGTCACCCAGCGTCCGGCAATCACCGGCCGGCGCCTCCCTACGGTCTCCACGTCAACGCTCACAGTTGACGACTCTGCCGGTTGCCCCGTGGGGAGGACCATCCGGTCAGCCCTACCATCCACCGGACGGCTAGCCCGAAGGCCGGCCGGGACACCGGGACATTCAGAGCGTACGACTAAAAATCTCCCCCACCACCGAAGTCGCCACCGCCGAAGTCACCCCCGCCGAACCCCCCGCCACCGAAGTCGCCGCCGCCGAAGTCCCCGGCGGCACCGGCGTCCCCCGCGTCGCCGTAGTCCGCGCCGTCCGTGAAACCCTCCTGGTATCCGGCGTCGTAGCCGTACCCGGGGTCGGCGAAGGCCGGCGAGAAGAGCGCGTCGGCGATCAACATGCCGCCGAGCACCCCGGCGCCGGCCGCCAGCCCGGTCTTCCACCACGGGGTCGAATACCAGCCGGCCGGCACCGGACGGCCCCGCATCCGCCCACCCGGGTAGTAGTAGGGCGTCGCCGAGCCGGGATTCGGCCCGGCCCGGAACGTCTCGCCCTGGACCTGCACCTCCCTGGGCACGGTGACCGCGCCGACGCCCCGGGCGGCGGCCAGCGGCGGCAGTTCCGGCCCCGGGTCGATGCCGAGCGCCACCCGGGCCGCCCGGACGTACGCCAACCCCTCCAGGGCGGTCTCCCGGGCCAGCTCGTACTGCCGGGCGCTGCGCGCCTGTTCGAGCTGGCTGCCGGCGGCGTTGTAGCGCTCCCCCGCGTCGGCCAGCGCCTGCCGGACCGCCGGTTCGGCACCGTGCAGGTTCATCAACTGCCCGCCCAGCCGCTCGTACCAGCGACCGGCCTCGGCCCGCGCGTCGGCGAGTTCCCGGGCCTGCCGGGCCGCACGCTCGCGACGCCACCAGAGAACCGCACCGCCGAGCAGCACCACCAGCAGGAGGAACCAGATCACCTCGCCCATCACCCCACGGTACCCACCACCACCGGCGAGTACTCGCGCCGCTGCGCCCGGCGCCTGGCATGCTCTGTGAGTGGACCTCTCGACCGTGGCCGTGGTGATCGTCTGCCTCGTCGCGGGCGGGGTGATCGGCTGGCTCGCCGCGACCGCGCGGTCGACCGCCGAGATCGCCCGGCTGGACGCGACCCTGCGGGCCACCCGGGAGGGCGAGGGCCGGCTGGAGCAGTCGATGCGGGCGCTCTCCTACGAGGCGACCGCCCAGTCCCAGGAGGCGGTGGCCCGGGCGGTGGCGCCGCTGCACGAGACGCTGCGCCGGTACGAGCAGCGGGTCGCCGAGCTGGAGCACGACCGGGTCGACGCGTACGCCGAGCTGCGTGAGCAGGTCCGCTCGATGACGGCGGTCTCCGGCGAGCTGCGTACCGAGACCAAGCAGCTCGTCGCCGCGCTGCGCGCCCCGCAGGTGCGCGGCCGCTGGGGCGAGCACCAGCTCCGCCGGGTGGTGGAGGCCGCCGGCATGCTGGAGCACTGCGACTTCGCCGAGCAGGTGACGGCGGCGACCGAGCATCAGACGGTCCGCCCCGACCTGGTGGTCCGGCTGCACGGCGGCCGCTCGGTGGTGGTGGACGCGAAGGCACCGTTCGAGGCGTACCTGACCGCGATGGAGGCCCGGGACGAGCAGGGCCGGGACCGGCACCTGGACGCGCACGCCCGGCATCTGCGGGGACACGTCGACGCGCTGGCCGCCAAGTCCTACTGGGCCGCCTTCGACCAGTCCCCGGAGTTCGTGGTGCTCTTCGTGCCGGCGGACCCGTTCCTCGACGTGGCGCTGCAACGCGACCCGACGCTGCTGGAGCACGCGTTCGCCCGCAACGTGGTGCTGGCCACCCCGGCGACCCTGGTGGCGCTGCTGCGTACCGTCGCGTACTCGTGGCGGCAGGAGGCGCTGGCCCGCAACGCGGTGGCGGTGCACGCGCTGGCCCGCGAGCTGTACGGTCGGCTCGGCACCCTCGGCGAGCACGTCTCCAAGTTGGGCGGGGCGCTGGGCGGGGCGGTGACCGCGTACAACCGGGCGGTGGGCTCGTTGGAGGCCCGGGTGTTGGTCAGCGCCCGCAAGCTCGCCGAGCTGGGTGTGGCCGGCGACGAGTTGCCGGTGCCGCCGCAGGTCGAGACGGCTCCGCGCCAGCCGCAGGCGCCCGAGCTGGTCGACCCGCCGGCCGCCCGGCAACTGGAGATCCCCCGGTCGCCGCAGCCCTGATCGTCCAGATCGGAATCGGCGATCGGCCGGTCATCGACGCTGATCCGCGCCGCCGGCCCGCCGATCGGTCCACACAGATCACGGGGTGGTCACAACGCGCAGCACGATAGTGACAGGCGTGCGTACGGCGTCCGAGGATTCCGGTCACGTGTGCCCTGCCTTCCAGGGCCTGTTCTCCCGAAGGACATGAACGTGAGTAGATCCCGCACGTGGCGTCGACGGACCTCGGCCGGGGTACTCGCCTCGGCCCTGGTCCTGAGCGGCCTGACCCTGGCCACCGGTGCCACCCCGGCGAGCGCCGATCCGACCGCCGCACCGGAAACCCTGAAGACCGATCCCACCGACACCCTGGGTCCGCGCGACCTGGAACTACTCGCCGAGGCGAAGTCCCGCAAGGAAGCCCGGGTGACGCTGCTCATCGCGGCCGACAAGGGGCGCTCCGGCGCCGTCGTCACCGGGCTGCGAAAGCTCGGCGGCATCATCGCCAAGCGGGCCGACGAGGTCGGCTACGTCCGGGCCAGCGTGCCCACCTCGGCGGTGCCGGCCGCCGCCGCGCTGCCCGGCGTCGCGGCGGTCGACCTCGACGAGAAGGTCGAGCTGCCGAAGCCCGAACCGACCCCGGCCCGGGCGCAGGCACAGGCTCGGGCGAAGGCGGCAGTGAGCGGACCGGGTGCCGACACGCCGGCCCGGAACCCGTACATGCCGACCCACGAGATCGGCGCGGTGGACTTCAAGGCCGCGCATCCGAGCTGGGACGGCCGGGGCGTCACGATCGGCATCATGGACACCGGGGTCGACCTCGACCACCCGGCGTTGCAGACCACCTCCACCGGTGAGCGCAAGATCGCCGACTGGTTCACCGCCACCGACCCGATCTTCGACGGTGACGCCACCTGGCGGATCATGCGCGACGAGGTGACCGGCCCGAGCTTCAGCTACGCGGGTGCCACCTGGACCGCGCCGGCCGGGACGTACCGGATCAACCGGTTCGCCGAGTCGATCACCGCGGGCAGCGCGCCGGGCGGCGACATCAACCGGGACGGCGACACCGCGGACCTGTTCGGCATCCTCTACGACCCGGCGAGCCACGACATCCGGGTCGACGCCAACGGGAACCGGAACTTCACCGACGACCCGGTGATGCGCCCGTACGCCGAGCGCTACGACGTGGGCCACTTCGGCACCGACCGGCCGGAGACCCCGGTACGCGACCAGACCCCGTTCGTGGTCGAGTTCCGCGAGGACGTCGACACCACCCCGGCCGGCCTGCCGGGGGCGTACGACTTCGTCAACATCGGCGTGGTCGAGGACCCGCACGGCTCGCACGTCGCCGGCATCACCGCCGCGAACGACATGTTCGGCAACGCCAATCTGGACGGAGGGGCGCCCGGCGCCAAGCTGGTCTCCGCCCGGGCCTGCTCGTGGGGCGGCGGCTGCACCTTCGCCGCGCTCACCGACGGCATGGTCGAGCTGGTGGTCAACCGGGACGTCGACGTGGTCAACATCTCGATCGGCGGCCTCGGCCCGCTGAACGACGGCAGTGACCTGCGGGCCGAACTGTACGACAGGATCGTCAACGAACTCGGCGTGCAGCTCGTCTTCTCGGCCGGCAACTCCGGCCCCGGCATCAACACCATCGGCGACCCCTCCACGGTGACCAACATCGTCAGCGTCGCCGCCGGGATCAGCCAGGAGAGCTACCTGGCCAACTACGGCTCGGAGACCCGCACGCCGTACCAGCTGCTCTACTTCTCCTCGCGCGGTCCGCGCGAGGACGGCGGGTTCAAGCCGAACATCACCGCGCCGGGATCGGCGATCTCCACCACCCCGCTCTGGCTGCCGGGCAACCCGGTCCCCGAGGCCGGCTACCCGCTGCCGCCCGGCTACCAGATGATCAACGGCACCTCGATGTCCGCCCCGCAGGTGACCGGCGGCATCGCGCTGCTGCTCTCGGCTGCCAAGGCGAACCGCAAGCTGGTCACCACCGCCGCGCTGCGCCGGGCGATCTACTCGTCGGCGTCCTGGATCGACGGGGTACCGGCGCACGGCCAGGGCAACGGGCAGCTCAACGTGCCGGCCGCCTGGCAACTGCTGGCCGGTGCCGCGCTGGAGACCCGCGGCTACACCGTCGACGCCCCGGTCTGCACGCCGCTGGCCGGCATGCTGGCCACGCCGTTCCGGGGTACCGGCATCTACAACCGGTGCGCCGTCGGCGCGGGCGGGCAGAAGCCGAACGTGGCGAAGACGTACAAGGTGAAGGTGACCCGGAACAGCGGTCCGAAGGGGACCGTCCGGCACGACCTGCGGCTGGTCGGCAACACCGGCAACGTGTTCGGCAAGGTGCCGGCACACCTGGACCTGCCGCTGGGCAAGACGGTGACGTTCAGCGTCGAGGCGAAGGCCGGGGTCGGGGTGCACAGCGCGATCGTCGAGGTCGACGACCCGGCGACCCCGGCGGTGGACTTCGAGTTCATGAACGCGGTCACCATCGCCGAGGTGCCGAAGAAGAAGGACTTCTCCTTCTCGGCGGCCGGCAACGTCGACCGCAACCTCTTCAAGACGTACTTCGTCACCGTGCCGGAGGGCGCGGGTTCGTTGCAGGTCAACCTGACCGGCATCGCCCCCGGCTCGCAGACCCGGTTCATCGCGATCAACCCGTGGGGCGTCCCGGTGGACCCGACCGCCAGCACGGCCTGCTTCACCAACTTCTCCGACGCCGCCGCGTGCAAGCCGGAGGAGCGGTCGTACGACAACCCGATCCCGGGGGTGTGGGAGATCGAGGTCGAGTCGCGGCGTACGTCGCCGCTGCTCGGCAACCCGTACCAGCTCCAGGCCCGGGTGCAGGGCGTCGAGGTCACCCCGGACGTGACCGAGCTGCTCAGCGTGGAGGCCGGGGAGCCGACCCCGGTCACCTGGGAGCTGACCAACGAGTTCGGCCCGGTCGTCATCACCGGTTCCGGCGGGCCGCTCGGCAGCACCCGGGAGACCCGGCCGACCATCGCGCACCACGAGGTGCTGAGCTACGAGGTCGCGGTACCGGCCGGGGCGAGCCGGCTCGACGTGTCGATCGGGAACACCAGTGACGCCGGTGCCGACCTCGACCTCTACGTCTACAAGGACGGCGTACGGGTGGCGTACGACGCCGACGGTGACTCGGAGGAGTCGGTCTCGCTGGCCAACCCGGCGGCCGGGACCTACGAGATCGAGATCGAGGGGTACTCGGTGCCGGCCGGGACCACCCAGCTCGACTACCGGGACGTCTTCTTCTCGCCCGCCCTCGGCAACCTGTCGACTCCGGCGAACTACGAGTCGCTGGCGTACCAGGACAGCACCAGCATCACCGGTTCGGTGACCGCGCTGGCGGCGCCGGCCGCCGGCCGGCAGCTCTCCGGCGAGATGCGGGTGGTCACCGTGGAGGGTGCCGTGGTCGGCGACGCCCTCGTACTGGTCGACGCGGTGAACTGACGATCCACCGAACGGAGCGGGGCCGGTCCCGGGCTGGGACCGGCCCCGTTTCGCCTGTCTGTAGCGCCGGCTCCCGCGCTGGTGCGGTGCCCTCCGACAACGAGGCATCACTTCTTCGAGCGTGATACCACCGAGTCATCGTGATGACAGGGTGGTATCACGCGCACCGGGCATATATGCCTGCGCCGGGACGACCGCGCAGCGCTTTCGGGGCGGGCTCCCGCAGGATCCCGGGCAGGCTGCCGCTCGGAACGCCTCGGCGGTCGACCTCGGGTCTCGGCCGTCAGGCCCGGGCCGCGCTCTGCACCTGGAACGGAGTGCCCTGCTGACAGGTGGTCATCAGATCGGCGCGTACCTGGCCGGTCACCGTCACCCGGGCACCGGCGGTGATCACGTCTCGGGGGCCGCCGACCAGCAGGTAGCCGTCCAGCAGTAGGCAGTTCGGCTCGACACCGGCCCGGACCGTCCCGCTGAGCGTCGTCGTGCCGCTCGGTGCCGCCCCGCCGCGCGGCGACTTGGTCGGAGTGACCGGATCCACCGTCGGGGCGCCGGGACCCGAAGCGGTCGGGTCGGGCGAGGCGGGCCGGGTCACCGGGCTTCCTCCCGATGCGTTCGGCGGCGTCGAGCCGGAGTCCGCGCAGGCACCGAGGGCCAGCCCGGCGGCCAGCACCGCGCCGACCATCCACCGCGTGGTCATGGCAGTTCTGACGCGTACGCCACGGCGCCCGTTCCGCGTCCCGCGCTGGTCGACGCCGGCACCGCGCGTACCCCGGTCAGCCGTTCGCGGCGCTCGCCGCGAGTGCGTCGGACTGCTCGGCCGCCGCCTTGGCCGCCGCGGCCTTCATGTCGCGCTTCAGCTCCTGCGGCAGCGAGAAGGTGAGCCGCTCGTCGGCGGTCGTCACCTCGGTCACGTCGGCGAAGCCGCGCGCGGCGAGGTGGTCGAGCACCTCCATGACCAGGTCGTCGGGGACGCTCGCCCCGGAGGTCACCCCGACCGTGCTGGCCCCGGCCAGCCAGTCGTCGGAGATCTCGGAGGCGTAGTCGACCAGGTAGCCGGCCCGGGCGCCCGCGTCCACCGCCACCTCGACCAGCCGGACCGAGTTGGAGGAGTTGCGGGAGCCGACCACGATCACCACGTCACAGTCGGCGGCGATCTCCTTCACCACGTGCTGCCGGTTCTGGGTGGCGTAGCAGATGTCGTCGCTGGGCGGCGACTGGAGCAGCGGCAGCCGGCGCTTGAGCCGGGCGACGGTCTCCATCGTCTCGTCCACCGACAGGGTCGTCTGGGAGAGCCAGACCACCTTCGCCGGGTCCCGTACGGTCACCTTGTCGGCGTCGTCCGGGCCGTCCACGAGCTGGATGTGCGCGGGCGCCTCGCCTGCGGTGCCGATCACCTCTTCGTGCCCCTCGTGACCGATGAGCAGAATGTCGTAATCGTCCGCCGCGAACCGCCGTGCCTCGTGGTGCACCTTCGTGACCAGCGGGCAGGTCGCGTCGATCGCCTTCAGCGAGCGCGTCTTCGCCTGCTCGTAGACCTCCGGCGCCACGCCGTGCGCGGAGAAGATCACGGTCGAGCCCTCCGGCACCTCCTCGTTCTCCTCCACGAAGATGGCACCCTGGCGCTCCAGCGTGGAGACGACGTGCTTGTTGTGCACGATCTGCTTGCGGACGTAGATCGGCGCCCCGTAGAGCTTCAGGGCCTCCTGCACGGTCTGCACGGCACGGTCGACCCCGGCGCAGTAGCCGCGGGGCTTGGCCAACAGGACGCGCTTGCCGGTCTGGGGTGTCGCCTGAGCCTCGGTCACCCGCCCAGTCTACGTTCCGCCCGTGGTCGCGCCCGCTGGCCGCCGTGCCGGGGTACCGCCGCGCCCGGGACCGGCGGCGGCGGGGACGGGCGGCGGCGGCCGTAGGCTGACCGGATGACCGAGGCCGCCACCCCGCGCAGTACCCCCGAGGAGCCGTGGCCGGTCCGGGTGGTCAGCCAGAAGCTGAGCGCCTGGATCGGCAAGCTGGGCTGGGTCTGGGTGGACGGCCAGGTGGCACAGCTCAGCCGCCGCCCCGGCGCGGCGACGGTCTTCCTCACCCTGCGCGACCCGTCGGCGGACCTCAGCCTCACCGTCACCACCAACCGGGACGTACTGGACGCCGGTGCGCCGGAGCTGGCCGAGGGGGCCAGGGTGCTGCTGCACGCCAAGCCCGAGTTCTACGCCGCACGCGGCACGCTGAGCCTGCGGGCCGACGAGATCCGGCAGGTCGGGCTCGGCGAACTGCTGGCCCGGCTGGAGAAGCTGAAGAAGCTGCTCGCCGCCGAAGGGCTCTTCGACCGGGCCCGCAAGCGCCGGCCGCCCTTCCTGCCCAGCCGGATCGGCCTGATCACCGGCCGGGCCTCGGCGGCCGAACGGGACGTGCTGACGAACGCGCGACGCCGCTGGCCGGCGGTCCAGTTCCGTACGGTCAACGTGGCGGTGCAGGGCCCGACCGCCGTACCGCAGATCGTCGACGCGCTCAAGGTGCTCGACGCCGACCCGAGCATCGACGTGATCGTGCTGGCCCGGGGCGGTGGCGGCGTCGAGGACCTGCTCCCCTTCTCCGACGAGGCGCTCTGCCGGGCGGTCTTCGGCTGCCGTACCCCGGTGGTCAGCGCCATCGGCCACGAGACGGACGCACCGCTGGTCGACTACGTGGCCGACCTGCGCGCCTCGACGCCGACCGACGCCGCCAAACGGATCGTGCCGGACCTCGGCGAGGAGACCCGGCTGATCCGGATGGCCCGGGACCGGCTCGACCGAGCCATGATCGGACTCGTCGACCGGGAGGCGCACCGGCTCGACGCCTGGCGGTCCCGCCCCGCACTGGCCCGGCCGGAGGTGCTGCTCGACCAGCGGGCCGCCGACGTGACGGCGCTGCGCGACCGCGCGGCCCGCTGCGTGGAGCACCGGCTCGGCACCGCGACGGGGGAGCTGCGGCACACCGTGGCGCGGCTGCGCGCGCTCTCCCCGGCGGCCACCCTGCACCGGGGGTACGCCATCGTGCAGCGCGCCGACGGGCACGTCGTACGCGCACCCGGCGAGGTCGCCGCCGGTGACCCGCTGCGGGTACGCCTCGCCGAGGGCGAACTGGGCGCGGTCGTCGAGCCGTAGCCGCTGCGCGGGCGCCTGCGCGGGTGTGTGCGCGGACCCGCCTCCGGCGGCGGTGTGCTGAGATGGGAGCCACCATGACTGACACGGAAGAACGCGCGAGCGGGCCGGGCGACGGACTCAGTTACGAGCAGGCCCGGGCCGAGCTGGCCACGGTGGTGGAACGGCTGGAGGCCGGCGGCACCTCGCTCGAGGAGTCGCTGGCGCTCTGGGAGCGGGGTGAGCGGCTGGCCGAGATCTGCCAGGGCTGGCTCGACGGGGCCCGGCAGCGGATCGACACCGTCCGGCAGGCCCGGGCGGAGCGGCCGTAGCCACCCCACCCGGCACCGTTACTCACTTGTTGAACAGCTCGTACGTCTCCGGCGACGCCTCCACGACCTCGGCCGCCGGCGGCGCCTTGGCCTGGCTCGCCGCGCCGTAGTCGGAGTAGCCGACCTTCAGCTCCTGCGCCTTGCCGCCGCCGACCGCCGGCAGCTGGATGGTCAGCGAGCTGAGCCGGCCCTGCGTGTCGAGCTTGGCCTCGAACGGCAGCTTGCTCGCCTCGGCGCCGAGCAGCTTGACCGCGTCCTCGTCGACCATGCCGGCGCCGGTGGCCTTGGTCAGGTCGATCGTGCCGCTGTACGCACCCTCGCCGGTCTTCTGCACGTCGACGATCGCCTTGGTCAGCGCCTCGCTGCCGGCCGGGTCGACGTCGGTGAAGTCGAAGCCCAGTCCCTTGGCGCTCTTGATCTTGGACTGGTCCAGGTGCTGGTACTTGCCGGAGTTCAGCTTCTCCAGCCCCGGTACGCCCTCGGCACCTTCGATCGTCATCTTCACCCAGCTGTCGGGCTTGATGTAGACGATCTCCATGTCCATCGAGAACTCGTCGTTGCCGGCCTTCACCCGCATCTGGGCGCTCTGGCTCGGCTGGTGCACGAAGCCCTGACCGTCGAGATCCGCGCCGGTCATGCTGAACTTGAAGTTACCCTTGGTGATTTCCTTGGTCGACGCGAGCAGCGCCTCCTTGGCATCCGCCGGGATCGCCGGTGCCGCTGAACCGGACGCCTCCGGCTCGGCGCCCTCGCCCCCACAGGCGGTCAGAGCCGGCGCGAACAGGGCCACCGCCGCTACCGTGGCGACGCCCCACCGTCGGAATGTCACTGTCGATCCTCCCCAGTAAGTGCCCGGCGGGCTTCTGCCCACCGTGACGCGCAGGCACGCAGCGTACCGGGAGGGGACGACTACCGCATGGCGACGACTATCCGGCGCAGGTCACGCTCGGGCACCTGACCGACCACCAGAACCGTCCGCCCGGGTTCCAGCAGGACCAGAGCCGACTCGCCAGGACGGGCCGTGTACCGCTGCCAACTGCGCCCGGCCACCTCGACCGTGCCCTGCGGCCGACCGTCGCGGGTCAGCTCGGCCGGGATCAGCTCGTCGGCCGGCAGGCTGCTCTGCACCAACTGCACTCCCCCGCCGTCCGGGCTGAGGTAGCCGAGCCGCAGGGTCGCACCACCGGCCTCCCGTCGGAACTGGGCGGTGACGGTACGCCAGCCGTCGGACAGCTCGGTCGGCTCGCCGACCGGGAAGGCGTTGGCGTTCCGGGCCTGCTGGAACACCGGGGCCGGATCGACCACCACCGGCTGGTCCGCGCCGAGAACGACCCGGCCGAAGCCGATCAGGAGGGCGATCGGCACCAGCAGGACCAGCAGGGACATGACGACGTCCTTGGTCGACCGCTGCGACCGGATCGCGGCCGGCACGACCTGCTCGTCGTCCGGTCCGGCGCCCTCCGGCCCGGCGCCCTCCGGCTCCGGCCCGGCGGCGGGGGCCGTGGCCGGCTCGGCCGGGAACTGGTCGTCCGGGGTGCGGTCGGCAGGCTGCGTGGAGTTCACCCCACTATCTTGACAGCCTCGCCGGCAGTGCCCCTCCGGGCAGCCCGCCGAGGCGCTGGCCCCGCCCTGCACAGCCGCCGGATCCGGCGATCCGGGCCACCGGCCCCCCGAACCGGCGTTAAGTTGACCAGCGTGTCAGGATTCCTGACAAGGCCGGCGGCGCGCGCCACGCTGTGCCGGGCCACCCCGCAGTGTCGCGAGGAGGAGCCGACATGACGAACACCCGTACCCGGGTGCCACAGAACCTCGACCGCAACCTTGCCCTCGACCTCGTCCGGGTCACCGAGGCGGCGGCGATGGCCGCCGGCCGGTGGGTCGGCCGGGGCGACAAGGAGGGTGGCGACGGCGCGGCCGTCGACGCCATGCGCAAGCTGATCAACTCGATCCCGATGCGCGGGGTGGTGGTGATCGGCGAGGGCGAGAAGGACAACGCCCCGATGCTCTTCAACGGCGAGCAGGTCGGCGACGGCACCGGGCCGGAGGTCGACGTGGCGGTCGATCCGATCGACGGCACCACCCTGATGAGCAAGGGCATGCCGAACGCCCTGGCCGTGCTCGCGGTGGCCGAACGCGGCGCGATGTTCGACCCGAGCGCCGTCTTCTACATGGAGAAGCTCGCGGTCGGCCCGGTCTACGCCGACGTCGTCGACATCAACGCCGGAGTGGCCGAGAACCTGCGCCGGATCGCCAAGGTCAAGGGGAGCGAGGTCTCCGACGTCACGGTCTGCGTGCTCGACCGCCCCCGGCACAAGGAGCTGGTGCAGCAGATCCGCCGGGCCGGCGCCGGCATCCAGTTCATCTCGGACGGCGACATCGCCGGGGCCATCGCCGCCGCCCGGGGCGAGTCCGGCGTCGACGTGCTGATGGGGATCGGTGGCACCCCGGAGGGCATCACCGCCGCCTGCGCCCTGAAGTGCATGGGCGGGGCGATGCAGGCCAAGCTCTGGCCCCGCGACGACGAGGAGCGGGAGAAGGCGCTCGCCGCCGGACACGACCTGGGCCGGGTACTGCACACCGACGACCTGGTGACCGGGGACAACGCCTTCTTCGTGGCCACCGGGATCACCTCCGGCGACCTGCTGCGCGGCGTCCGCTACCGGGCCGGTGGCGCGTACACCCAGTCGATCGTGATGCGTTCCAAGAGCGGCACGATCCGGGTGATCGACTCGTACCACCGGCTGGAGAAGCTGGCGCTCTACTCGGCGATCGACTTCGACGGGCGCCCGCTGGCCGAGCAGGAGTAGCCCGGCTGTCGGCGCGTCGCCCGGCGGGGTTCTGGATCAGCGGGACGCCGCCGGGGTGGGTCCGGCGGTCTCCCGCAGTGCGGTGTCCAGCCCGGTCGGCTCGATGCCGAACGTGGCGGTCGCCGCCGAGGAGTCCAGCACGAACGGCCGGCGGAACTGGTACGCCGTCTCCCGCAGCTCCCGCGCGGTCGGGTCGAAGAGCCCGCCGAGCCAGAGCAGCGCGGGCGGCATCGAGGCGAGTCGGGGTGCGGGGGCGCCGGCCAGCTCGGCGAGCCGGGCCGCCAGCGCCCGGATCGAGACCGGCGGCTGACTGGGTACGTGCCAGGGCCGCCCCCAGGCCCGTTCGTCGGCGGCGGCGGCGACCAGGGTACGGGCGACGTCGCCGACGTACGTCCAACTGTGCGGCGCGTCCAGGTCGGCCGGTACGCTCGCCCGCTTCCCGGCCAGCACCTTCGGCACCGCGAGCAGGGTGAAGATGGTCTGCGCGCCCGCGCCGAGGTAGTCGGAGCCACGTACCTCGGTCGCCCGGACCCGCCCCGCCTCGTGCGCGGCCAGGGCGTCCTGCCACATCCGGACCCGGACCCGGCCCTTCACGCCGTTCGGGCGCAGTGGCGCGCTCTCGGTGATCGGCCCGTCCACCGGGCCGTAGCCGTAGAGGTTGCCGGTGGTGGCCAGCACCGCCCCGGTGCGTTCCGCCACGGTCAGCAGCGCGGCGGCGATCGGCGGCCAGTCGGTGGCCCAGCGGTGGTACGCCGGATTGGCGCAGTTGTAGATCGTCGCGGCACCCTCCGCCAGCTCGGCCAACCGAGGATCGGTCGCGTCGGCGGCGACCCGCTCGATGCCGGGATGCGCCGGTCCACCGCCCCGGCGGCTGACCAGCCGGACCCGCTCGCCCCGCTCGGCGAGCAGCCGGGCCACGCCCTGGCCGACCGGGCCGGCACCGACGATCACCTGGAGTGCCATCCACCCCACCTTTCAGATCAACTCTCTGCTTCGAGAGCAGTGCTCTCGACTGGCCCTCACAGCCTGCCCTCCAGCCCGGCCGTCGTCAAGAGCACTGCTCTCATTTTCGTCCGGTGCTCACATCCGGCACCGGTGCGCTCGGGAGACGACCGGGGTGTGGCAGGGTGGCGGCATGTCCGCACCATCGATCCGGGCCCGGGTCCGCGCCGAGATGATCGAGGAGATCAAGACGGTCGCCCGGCGGCACCTCGCGACCGAGGGCGGCAACCTCTCGCTCCGGGCCGTCGCCCGGGACCTCGGCATGGTCTCGTCAGCCGTCTACCGGTACTTCCCCAGCCGGGACGCGCTGCTCACCGTGTTGATCGTCGAGGCGTACCAGGCGCTCGGTGACGCGGCCGAGGCGGGTGACGCGGCGGTTGACCGGCACGACCTGCGCGGGCGCTGGCTGGGGGTGAGCCACGCCGTACGGGCCTGGTCGCTGGCGCACCCCGCCGAGTACGCGCTGCTGTACGGCAGCCCGGTGCCCGGCTACGCCGCCCCGGCCGAGACCGTCGTCCCGGCCCAGCGGGTGGTCTTCGCGCTGGTCGAGATCATGGTCGACGGGGCCGCCGCCGGCCGGCTCGCCCCACCCGACGCCACCCCCGTGCCATCCCCGGTCCGCGCCGACCTGGCCCGGCTGCTCCAGCAACGTCCCGGCGCGCTCACCGAGGAGCAGCTCGTCCGCTGCATGGCCGCCTGGAGCCAGCTCTTCGGCCTGGTCAGCTTCGAGGTGTTCGGCCGGCTCGCCCAGGGGGTGGTGGAGAACTACGAGGCGTACTTCGACCACCAGATGCGGCTGATGGCCGACCTGGCCGGCCTACCCGACGAGCCGGGTCAGCCCGCGTCGGAGGAGTGACCGGGGAAGAGGTGCGCGGCCGGGTTGATCACCACGGCGGCGTTGTTCACCGCCGTCGCCGCCTCGCCGAAGCCGGTGGCGATCAGCCGGACCTTGCCCGGATATTCGGTGATGTCACCGGCGGAGAAGACCCTGGGCAGGTTGGTGACCATGGTGCTGTCGACCCGGATGTGTCGCTTGTCGAGGTCGAGCCCCCACTCGGTCAGCGGGCCGAGGTCGGCGGTGAAGCCCAACGCGGCCACGACGGTGTCGACCGGAATCGTCTCGGTCGGACCACCCTTGACGGCGATCTCCGCCCCGGTCACGGCGCCCTCGCCGTGCAGCGTCGTCACCTCGGCGTTGACCACGATGCGTACCGGCAGCTCGCGTACCCGGTCGACGGTCGCGGCGTGGGCCCGGAACTTCTCCCGGCGGTGCACCAGGGTGACCGACCGGGCCAGGGGTTGCAGTGCCAGCGCCCAGTCGAAGGCCGAGTCGCCGCCGCCGACGATCAGCACGTCGTGCCCGGCGAGATCGGCCAGGTGCGGCACGAAGAAGACGATGCCGCTGCCGACGAAGTTCTCGGCGGCCGGCAGTGGGCGGGGCGTGAAGCTGCCCAGCCCGGCGGTGACGATGATCGCGCCACAGTGCAGGATGTCGCCGTTGGCGAGGCTGAGCACCGGCTTTCCGTCCAGGTACGACAGCTTCTCAGCGCGTACCCCGAGCAGGTATTCGGGGTTGAACGACGCGGCCTGGGTGACCAGGTTGGCGACCAGGTCGCGGCCCTTGATCGACGGGAACCCGGCGACGTCGTAGATGACCTTCTCCGGGTACATCGCGGTGACCTGTCCGCCCGGCTCGGGCAGCACGTCGATGACCGCGACCGACAGTCCACGGAAGCCGGCGTAGTAGGCGGCGAAGAGCCCGGTGGGGCCGGCCCCGATTATGGCGACATCGACCTCACGCATGTGCTCACCGTCGCTCTCCGACCACGGACTGATCAACAGTTGTGCTGATCCGACCGTAGGCGGACACCAGGCATCGAAGCAATAGCCGTCCCACCCGAGGGTGTACGCAGCGTCAGGGCAGCGTCATGGTCGACTCCGACCGGTACGGGTCGTCGTCGCGGGGCCGACGCCGCCGGAAGACGATCGCGGCCACCAGGCCGCCGAGCAGCCCGAAGAGGTGCCCCTGCCAGGAGATCGGTTCGTCGGTGGGCAGTACCCCGAGCAGTTGCCAGCCGTAGAGCAGGCCGACCAGCAGTACGACGCCGAAGTTCCACCAGCTCCGTTCGACGATCCCCCGCATGAAGAGCAGGCCGAGGTAGCCGAAGACCACGCCGCTGGCCCCGACCACGATCGACTGGGGTGATCCGGTGATCCAGACACCGAGCCCGCTGACGAACATGATCAGGAGCGTGGAGTAGAGGAACCGCCGCGCCCCGGTGGCGAGTACGAAGGTGCCGAGCAGGATCAGCGGCACGCTGTTGCTGTAGAGGTGGTCGAAGCCGTGGTGCAGGAAGGGTCCGAAGAAGATGCCGTCGAGCCCGGCGATGCTCCGGGGCATGATCCCGGCGGTGGTGTCGAATCCGGCGTTCAGCCAGACGTCGAGCGCCTCGATCACGAAGAGCACCGGCACCACGGCGCACATCGCGACGAAGGCCCGGCCGAGCGCCGCGTAGAACGCTTCGGTGCCGAACCTGTTCGGGTCGTTGCCGCGGGACATCGGGTCGAACGTCACCCTCAAGTTGCTATCAGCTTCCCGCGCCGACCGCCAGCGAAGCACGTCGAGGGGGCGGAAGAGCCCGCGCGAACCTCGGCGCGCTGTCGCCGGGATCTCAGACCGCTCGGCCACCGGACGGGAAGGGCGGGGGTGTGGACCGATCGTCCGGACCCCCGCCCTGCCGCGTCGCGCTCAGTACCAGCCGACGTCCTGGGAGTGTGCCCAGGCGTCACAGGGCGTGCCGTAGCGGCCCTTGATGTAGCCCAACCCCCACTCGATCTGGGTCGCCGGGCTGGTCTTCCAGTCGCTGCCGGCCGAGGCCATCTTGGTGCCGGGCAGCGCCTGCGGGATGCCGTACGCGCCGGACGACTTGTTCTCGGCCTTGTGGTTCCAGCCGCTCTCCTTCTTCCAGAGCTTGTCGAGACAGGGCATCTCGGCGAGCTTGAAGCCCTCTTCGAGCAGGAGAGCACAGCCGATCTTGCGGTTACCGCTGTATTCGTTGCACGAGGCGGGGATCGGCCCGGTGTAGGGCTTCGTGGCCTCCTCCGCCTCCTTCTTCTCCTGCTTCTCGCGTTCGCGCTTACGGCTCGCGGCCTGCTCCGCCTTCTTGGCCCGCTCCGCCGCGGCCTTGGCGACCTCGGCCGCCTTGCGGGCGGCCTCCGCCTCGGCGGCCCGCTGCTCGGCGGTGGCTCGGATGTGCGCCGCGTGCCGCTCGCGGAGCAGGTCCCACTCGGCCTGCTGCGCGTCGAACGCCGACTCGGCCTCGATGCTGTGTTGCTGTGCTTCCCGGTCTTCGCCGAGGTAGTAACCGCCGCCGACGCCCCCCAGAAGCAGGGCGACCGCGACTCCCCGGACAGCGAACCGGCTCGACAGCCGACTCACAAAGTGGTCCTCTCGTCGGGATCAGGGTCGCGGCGCACCGGAGGCGGAAGGCCCGCTGGTCACGCCGCGAGCGCCCCGGCCCGGTGGGCCGCGACCCCCGACCGACCGCTGTCCGTCGGTGCCTCCGCCCCGGGAGGAGAACTGATCTCCAGCTATGCCCCCTGGGACGTGGGCGCTCGAAGGACACCATTGCGCAAGGTGAGGCCCTTGGGAAACGGGAGACGAGATTTGTGAATTGGGTCACGGGATTTATAGGCTCAAACCAGGACAGACTACCCCGTGATTCTCGACCGTCTCGGGCTCGTCCGCTACAACGGGATGTCCTCCAGCAGGTCGGTGACCACCTCGGCGATCGGCGACCGCTCGGACCGGTTCAGGGTGACGTGGGCGAAGATCGGATGCCCCTTCAGCGCCTCGATCACCGCCGTCACACCGTCGTGCCGACCGACCCGCAGGTTGTCCCGCTGGGCGACGTCGTGGGTGAGCACCACCCGGGAGCCCTGACCCACCCGGGACAGCACGGTGAGCAGCACCCCGCGTTCCAACGACTGTGCCTCGTCGACGATGACGAAGGCGTCGTGCAGGCTCCGGCCCCGGATGTGGGTCAGCGGGAGCACCTCCAACATCCCCCGGGCCAGCACCTCTTCCATCACGTTCTCGTGCACCACCGCGCCGAGGGTGTCGAAGACCGCCTGGGCCCACGGCGACATCTTCTCCGCCTCCGAGCCGGGCAGGTAGCCGAGTTCCTGGCCGCCGACGGCGTAGAGCGGGCGGAAGACGATGACCTTCTTGTGCCGGCGCCGCTCCATCACCGCCTCCAGGCCGGCGCAGAGCGCCAGCGCGGACTTGCCGGTGCCGGCCCGGCCGCCGAGCGAGACGATGCCGATCGACTCGTCCAGCAGCAGTTCGAGCGCGATCCGCTGCTCGGCCGAGCGGCCGCGCAGCCCGAACGCCTCCCGGTCACCCCGGACCAGCCGTACGGTCTTGTCCGGCACCACCCGGCCGAGCGCCGAGCCGCGCGGCGAGTGCAGTACCAGGCCGGTGTGCGTGGGCAGTCCGGCGGCGGTGTCCACGTCCAGCGCCGCGCCCTCGTAGAGCTGGTTGACCTGCTCCTCGGCCAGCTCCAGCTCGGCCATGCCGGTCCAGGTCGGATCGCTGGCCTGGCCGTGCCGGTACTCGTCGGCGGTCAGCCCCACCGACGCGGCCTTGACCCGTAGCGGCATGTCCTTGCTGACCAGCGTGACCGGCTGCCCCTCGGCGGCCAGGTTGAGCGCGACCGACAGGATCCGGGTGTCGTTGGACTCGGTACGGAACCCCGGCGGCAGTACGCCGTCGTCGGCGTGGTTCAGCTCCACCCGCAGCGTGCCGCCCGAGTCGTTCGCCGGTACCGGTTGGTCCAGCCGGCCGTGCTTCACCCGCAGCTCGTCGAGCATCCGCAGCGACTGCCGGGCGAACCAGCCCAGTTCCGGATGGTGGCGCTTCCCCTCCAGCTCCGAGATCACCACGAGTGGCACCACCACCTCGTGTTCGGCGAACCGGTGGAAGGCACCGGGGTCGGAGAGCAGCACCGAGGTGTCCAGGACGTACGCCCGGGGTCCTGGTGCGGGCTCCGCACTGGCGGCCGGCTCGGCCGTCCGGGTACGGCGTCCGCTCCTGGCCCGGCCCGGGGTCTTGGTGGCGGCCGGGTTCTGCTCGTCGGCCCGAGGGGTGGTACGGCGATTCGTCACAGGCCTGCTCCGGCGGGTGTGCACCCGTCCACCCGCGTTCCGCCTCGTCCGGTGCCCGGAGACACGGGGTCGGATGCGGGCCCCGTGGCACGTGCAGTCGCAGAGTCCGGGCCGGCCGGCTGGCTCGGGACGACCCCGTGCCATGGGTAGACGCTAACCGGGAGATGCCAGCTTGGGCTAGGGCGGGCGGCTGTGCGACATCGCACGGCGCCGGACGGCGGACCGGCCGGGATGCATGCCCCCTGCGCGCATCCCGGCCGGTGGGATCACCGTCACCGGTCTGACGTGATCCCGACGGTGCGGATCCTCACGGACCAGCGCACCGTGCTCGCGGGTGACCGCTCACCCCACCGCGCCGCCGGTCAGGCGTTCCTGACGGCGAGGGCGTCGGTGGAGTGCCGTCCGCCGTTGGTCGCGGTCCCCGCGAAGGAGGCGCCCGTATACGTCGTTCCCTGACCTACGACGGTGTGGGCGATGTGCGGTGTGGTGGGTGATGGCACCGCCAACACCGAGGCGATGGCCGCCTGCGCCTCCCTACGTCGACGGTTCCAGGCCCCCCGGTCCCCGTCGAAATATCCCTGCCGGTAACCGAACCGGTAACCGAGCCGGTAGCTGAGCTGGCCGTGCAGCCGTCCGGCCGCATAGCTGGCCGAGACGAGCAGGAGCAGGAGGAAGACCACGAAGAACGGACTCACCGTGTCTCCTCGCACCGCTCGCCGACGCCAGGTCGCCCGCCGGGGCCGCAAGTCCGGGGCCTGAGCCGGCCGGTTCGCTGGTAACTCTCGCTCACCCGATCTCCTCGCTCCGCTCGTCGCTGTCCTTCAGTTCCACACCCGACCGGTCGCCGGTCGGGTCACTTCTCCTCGGGCCGGAGGAGCCGGGTCACTTCTCCTCCGGGTCGGAGGAGGTCGGGTCGAAAGAGGTGGGATCGGTGATGAGCAGCCGGTCGAGATCCTCCGTGCTCACCTCCTCGACCAGCTCGACGCTGATCCGGCAGCCGTCCAGCACGACCTCGGCGACCGAGGCGCGCCGGATCTCGCCGCCGGCGTCGTACACCCGGACGCTCAGCTCCGGGCAGCCGAGGTGGGTACGCCAGGAGTTCCACTCCGCACGGTCGCCGACGTTGAGCGAGAGGTAACGGCAGCCGCGTGCCAGGTAGAGCCGCCATGGCGCACTGAGACCGGCGGCGACGCCGTCGGCGATCAGACCGAATGCCTGGGCCCGGGTTGCTAGTTCGGTCACCGGACTCCTCCAGTCGCGAGGGTGTCACCCTCACGAGCACGAAACGTCTCATGCACGAGACAAACGGTAGGGCGTATCGTACGCGTGACAGTATCAGCTTTTCGTCTGATTACCCCCACACCTACGTACACCTATTGTTGCCACGTGATACCCCTCGACACAAGCAAGAGCACCGCGCGCCGGAAAAGTGAGCCGTTGTCACGCACGCAGTACAGGCTCGCCGCAGTCCCCCCGAAGGCGGGTGGCTGGCCGTACCGTCACCGGGTGCCGGACCGCGCCCACGGACGGAAGATCGCGTTCGCTGCCTTCGTACGCAAGGCACTCGACGACGCCCGCACCACCCGCGCCTGGACCGGCACCGAGGTCTCCCGGCGGACCGGTGTGTCCCGCCAGACCATCAACCGCTGGGTACGCGGCGAGTGGGCCAGCGACCCCGAGGCGGCCCGGGTGGTCGCGTTCTGCGAGGGCCTGGGGCTGGATCCGAGTGTCGCGTTCGGAGTGCTCGGCTGGGACCGGGCCACCCCGTCCCGCCCGGCGCCGAGCGCCCCGCCGATGGATCCGGACGTCGAGGCGCTGCTGCGCCGGCTGGTCGACCCTAACGTCTCGGACGCGGAGAAGTTCCACATTCGAGAGACCATCCGCTATCTGGCGTATCGCCCGCCTCTGCCGCTGGAAGTCCGAAAAGGGCGGAAGCAAGCTGGTTAGTTACTCAGATGGCGCAACTTCGCGCATGAGTCCCATCCAATCAGCTCCAGGAATCAATCAGTCGCGCTAACGTCCCTCTTCGTACTGCTTGGGCTCGTCGTCGGCGGGGGGACGGGACAAGGCCGAATTCAGCCCTGCGGGACAGAAGGAGGGTCAGCCATGACCCTGAAGTGGATGGCTGTCGTTGTCGCGGCGGTCTCCCTGACCTTGTGCGTGACCGCGAACGTCGTGGTCGGGACGGTGCACGGCGGCGACCCGGTGCCGTTCCTGGTGAACGTGCTCGCCATCGCCGCCACCGGTACCGCCATCGTGCTGGCCGTCGTCGCCGATCTCCACGAACGGCTCAACGCCCGGATCACCGCACTCACCGAGTTCCTGATCGCCCGACTGAACGAGCTCGACCGCAACACCGGAGACCACAACACCGGGTTCGTCGAGGGCTACCTGCTGAGCCGCAACCAGGACTCGGCTGTGGTGCCGATCGGGCCCCGACTGCACGGCCGCCGGGCGATGCTCGGCGGCGACGACTGAGGTTCGGCCGGGCGCCACAACAGGCCCGACCGCACCGAGGGTCGGCCCCGGGCCGGGACGCCCGAGCCGACCAGCGCGGCGACGAGGGGAGATCGCCGCAGCACCGCCGGCCGGTTGCCGTGCCAGCCACCGGCGGATCCGTACCGACACCGTCGACGGGTTGCCACCGCGAGGATCGAGGTTGCCGCCTCGACGAGTGAGACGTTTTCGCTTCGACGTCTGCGGTGGCAACCCGCCGGGGTACGCTGACGCCCGTGCGGCCGATCAACACGGGGGGCGAACCCTCGACCCGTTCTCTGACTGCCGAGCAGGCATGGCGGGCGACCGCCGAGCGGGTCGGGCGGTGTGTCCTGTTCTTCGACTTCGACGGCACCCTCGCCCCGGTCCGGGACGATCCGACCACCGTCGAGCCGGCTCCGAAGGCGCTGGCCGCGATCACCGCGCTCACCGAGGTGGTGCAGCGGGTGGCCATCGTCTCGGCCCGGCCGGTGGAGTTCCTCCGGGACCGGTTCGCCGGCGCTCCCGGCGTCGACCTCTACGGCCTCTACGGGCTGGAGCACCTGCACGCCTCGGGCGAGACCGTCACCGTGGAGGCGGCACTGCCGTTCGTGCCCACCATGGCCGAACTCGCCGACCGGGCCCGGGCCGAGCTGCCCGAGGGCACGCTGGTGGAATACAAGCGGCTCTCCGTCGCCCTGCACTACCGGACCGCGCCGCACCTGGCCGAGCAGGTCGAACGCTGGGGGCGGGACCAGGCCGACCGGCTGGGCCTGCGGGTGCAGGTCGGCCGGATGGTGCTGGAGTTGAAGCCGCCGGTCGACCGGGACAAGGGAATGGTGATCGACGAGGCGGTCCGGGACGCCGGCTGCGCGTGGTATTTCGGCGACGACGTCTCGGACATCAAGGCGTTCGCCGCCCTGCGCGCCCGCGAGGCGGTCGATCCGGACTTCTTCGGCGTCTGCGTCGCCGTGGCGAACCCGGAGACCGGCGACGAGGTCTCCACCGCCGCCGACCTGAACATCGAGTCCCCGGAGGCCCTCGGCGACTTCCTCACCGAGGCCCTGCACCGGCTCACCTGACCCGCGCCGCAGACCGCCGCGCCACCCCGGTGGCCCGGCGCCCGGTGGGCCCGGCGGCGCCGGCTATGCGCCGTAGCGGCGTTGCCGGTTCGCGTACGACCGCAGCGCGCGCAGGAAGTCGACGTGCCGGAAGTCCGGCCAGTTCAGCTCGCAGAAGTAGAACTCGGAGTGCGCCGACTGCCAGAGCAGGAAACCGGAGAGGCGCTGCTCGCCACTGGTCCGGATCACCAGGTCCGGATCGGGCTGCCCACGGGTGTAGAGGTGCTCGGCGATGTGCTCCACGTCGAGCACCTCGGCGAGTTCCTCGATGGTGCCGCCGGACGCCGCGTGCTCGTAGAGCAGGGACCGGACCGCGTCGGCGATCTCCCGCCGGCCGCCGTAGCCGACCGCGATGTTGACCTGCGCCCCGCCGACCCGGTCCTGGGTGCGCTCCTGCGCCGACTTCAGCGTGATCGCGGTCTGCGCCGGCAGCAGGTCGAGCGCGCCGACCATCCGCAGCCGCCAGGGGTTGCCCTCCTCGGCCAGCTCGACCACCAGGTCCTCGATGATCTGCACCAGCGGGTCCAGCTCGCTGGCCGGCCGGCGCAGGTTGTCGGTGGCCAGCAGATAGAGCGTGACGTGCCCGATCCCGGCCTGGTCACACCAGCCCAGGACATCTTTGATCTTGGCTGCGCCGACCCGGTGCCCGTCGTTGGGGTCGACGTACCCCATCTCCCTGGCCCAGCGCCGGTTGCCGTCGCACATCACCCCGACATGCTTCGGCACGGGTTTACCGGCGAGCTTCGCCGTCAGACGGCGCTCATACACCGAGTAGATCAGGTCGCGCAGACTCATCCCTTGCAGCGTACCGATCAGAGTCGACGACGGAAGTGCCGCCCGGCCGAACCGACCACCGCACCGGCGACCCTGGTCAATGTCCGGGCGTCCAGCCGGCCGTCACCCAGGCCCAGCTCGACCAGCGTCCGGAAGACCTGGGCGTCCCGTTCGGCGGCCCGGACCACCCCGTCCACCACCGGCGCCCGGCGCGCCAGCCAGGCCACCGCCGAGCTGTCCCGCAGGTGAGCGCCGAGCCGCGACCGCAGCGCGGCGGCGTACCGGTCGGCGGCGGCGTGCGGTGCCGTGGCAGCGGCCGCCCCGGCCAGCGCACCGGAGAGCACCGCATAGAAGATCCCCTCGCCGGTGAACGGGTTGACCAGCGACAACGCGTCACCGGCCAGCACGATCCGGCCCCGGCCCGGCGCCGGACGGCGGGTGGAGAGCGGCAGGTGGTGCGCGCGCAGCCCGGTGACGGCCGCCGGGTCGATCTCGGGAAGCAGCGCCGCCAACCGGTCCAGCAGCTCGGTCCGGCGCAGCGGGCGGCCGGCCAGCACCTCGCCGTACCCGACGTTCGCCCGCCCGTCCCCGATCGGGAACGCCCAGGCGTAGCCCGGCCAGTGCGTCGCCGAGGTGACGATCCGCTGCTCGGCCGGGCCGGCGGGGACCGGGGCGTACCCCCGGATGGCCAGCCCCAGATGCCCGTCGGGATTCGGTCCGTGCCCCAGCGCCCGCCGGACCACCGAACCGGCGCCGTCGGCGCCGACCACGGCGCGGGCGGCGATCGTACCGTCGATCAGCACCAGGCCGTCGGAGCGCTCGATCCGCCGGACCGCGTGCCGGCGCAGCTCCGCGCCGGCCGCGAGCGCCGCCGCGACCAGCCGGGCGTCGAAGACCCGGCGAGGCACCGTGTACGCCGGCCGGGGCAGCCGCCGCGCCACGCTCCCGCCACCGGGCGCCACCAGCCGCAGCGCCGGCACCGGCCGATAACCGGCGACCGGGTCGGAAACCCCCAGTTCGGCGAGTACGTCGAGCGCGTGCGCGGCGATCCCGTCCCCGCACGCCTTGTCCCGAGGAAAATCGGCCCGGTCCAGCAGCAGTACCCGCGCTCCGGCCCGGCTCGCCGCCACCGCGGCACTGGCCCCGGCCGGCCCGGCACCCACCACCGCGACGTCGACGGTCTCCACCGCGGATCAGCTCAGCCCGGCCGGGCCACGGCGGGAACCGGGCCCGAGGAGTCGGCCCGGGCCGCCCGGTCGGCCCGGCGCAGCGCGTAGAGGGTCAGCCCGGCGGCCACCACCAGCGGCACACCGTCCCGGACCAGGCCGTCGACTCCGAGCAGCAGCCAGCAGAACGCCAGGTCGACCGCGACCACCGCCACGCTGACCACCACCAGCAGCCCGCTCGCCCAGGTCTTGCCCCGGAGCAGGAAGAAGGTGCAGAACAGCACCGCGTAGCTGACCCCGACGCCGATGCCGAACCACAGCACCAGGGTAGGCACCGCGAGCAGCCGGCCGTCGAGAATCGTGCCGACGGCCACCAGACAGGGCACCAGGGTCAACGGCCCGTACGTGAACGCGGCGACCCGGGCGGTGAGCAGCCAGCCGGTGACCGGCGGCCGGCGCGGGGTGACCTCCCGCCAGGAGATGCCCCGCCGGTCGACGACCAGCCGGCTCGGGTGCCGGACCAGGTACTCCCGCAGCGCCGGCGACCGGTAGAGCAGCCAGACGACGGCCACGCAGAGTACGGCCAGTACGGCGAAGCCGAGCACTCCGGGCAGCGCGGGTACGCCGGCCCGGGGGACGATCAGCCGGCCGACCGCGAAGACCGTGGTCACCGCGAGGATCAGTCCGAGCGGGCGGGCACCGGCCCGGCCCCGCCGGACGTGCCGGATCAGGATCAGGAAGCCGAGGGTGCGCAGCAGCGCCCAGCCGCTGCGTACCGCCAGCCCGAAGCCGCGGTCGTCGGCGTACCACCAGTTGAGCGCGTCGACCGCGACGGTGGCCGCCGCGGTCGCGGCGAGCAGCCAGGTCAGCGCGCGGACGGCGGACGGCCGCCGGACCTCGGTCGCGGCGGCCGTCGTCATGCCGTCGATGATGCCCGCCGGGCGCCACCCGCACACCTGCAAGGAAGGGCCCCCGCTTATCGTTTTCTGTTGTACAGGGGGCCCTTCCTCACACCTCAGGGCTGGTTGGCGCCGACCCGGGTCGCCTCGTCGTCGAGCCGGGCCCGCAGGGCGTCCAGCTCGGCCCAGAGCACGCCGGGCAGCTTGTCACCGAACTTCTCGAACCACTCGGTGATCATGGGCAGTTCGTCGCGCCACTCCTCGACGTCGACCCGGGTCGCGATCCGCAGGTCCTCCGGGCTCATGTCCAAGCCGTCGACGTCGAGCGCGTCCGGGGCCGGTACGAACCCGATCGGCGTCTCGACCGCCTCGGCCCGGCCCTCCAGGCGCTCGACGATCCATTTCAGCACCCGGGAGTTCTCGCCGAAGCCGGGCCAGATGAAGTCGCCGTCGGCGTTCTTACGGAACCAGTTGACGTAGTAGATCTTCGGCAGCTTCGACTCGTCGCCGTCGGCGCCCTTGCCCATCTCGATCCAGTGCCGGAAGTAGTCCCCGCCGTGGTAGCCGATGAACGGCAGCATCGCCATCGGGTCCCGGCGGACCACGCCGACCTCGCCGGAGGCGGCGGCGGTGGTCTCCGAGGAGAGCGTCGCTCCCATGTAGACACCGTGCACCCAGTCCCGGGCCTCGGTGATCAGCGGGATGGTGTCCTTGCGCCGCCCGCCGAACAGGATGGCGTCGATCGGTACGCCGTTCGGGTCGTTGAACTCGTCGGCGACGATCGGGCACTGGAGCAGCGGCGTGCAGAACCGGCTGTTGGCGTGCGAGGAGAGTTCCCCGCTCTCCGGGGTCCAGTCCCGGCCCTTCCAGTCGATGAGGTGGGCCGGCGGTTCGCTCATCCCCTCCCACCAGATGTCACCGTCGTCGGTCAGCCCGACGTTGGTGAAGATGGAGTTCCCCAGGTCGATGGTGCGCATCGCGTTGGCGTTGGTCTTCCAGCCGGTGCCGGGCGCGACACCGAAGAGGCCGTACTCGGGGTTGACCGCGTAGAGCCGGCCGTCCGGGCCGAACTTCATCCAGGCGATGTCGTCGCCGATCGTCTCGACCTTCCAGCCCGGGATGGTCGGCTCCAGCATCGCCAGGTTGGTCTTGCCGCAGGCGGACGGGAAGGCGCCGGCGATGTAGTGCACCGACCCTTCCGGCGAGGTCAGCTTCATGATGAGCATGTGCTCGGCGAGCCAGCCCTCGTCCCGGGCCATCACGCTGGCGATCCGCAGCGAGTAGCACTTCTTGCCGAGCAGCGAGTTGCCGCCGTAGCCGGAGCCGAAGGACCAGATCTCCCGGGTCTCCGGGAAGTGCGAGATGTACTTGGTGTCGTTGCACGGCCATGCCACGTCCGACTGGCCCGGCTCCAGCGGAGCGCCGACCGAGTGCAGCGCGTGCACGAAGTCCGCGTTCTCCCCCATCCCGGCCAGCACCTTCGTGCCCATCCGGGTCATGATGCGCATGCTCGCCACGACGTACGGGCTGTCGGTGATCTCGACGCCGAACATCGGCTGTTCCGCCTCCAGCGGACCCATGCAGAACGGAATGACGTACATGGTGCGTCCGCGCATCGAACCCCGGTAGAGGTCGGTCATGATGCGCTTCATCTCGGCCGGGGCCATCCAGTTGTTGGTGGGGCCGGCATCGGACTCGTCGACCGAGCAGATGAAGGTACGGTCCTCGGCCCGGGCCACGTCGCCGGGATCGGTACGCCCCCAGAACGAGTTCGGCTTACGGGCCGGATCCAGGCGTACGAGGGTGCCGGCGTCGACCAGTTCGTCGGTGATGCGGCGCCATTCCTCGTCCGAGCCGTCGACCCAGACCACCTGGTCGGGACTGGTGAGTTCGGCTACCTCTTTGACCCAGGCGAGTAGTTTCGGATGGCTTGTCGGAGCTTGATCGAGACCCCGGATAGTAGCCGGAGCGGCCATGACAGTTCTCCTTTGGTCGACGCTGACCGATTGCAGGGCGTGCGGTGCCGAACAGACCGGCGACCGCGTCGCCTTGTGAAAGCCTGGGATTTCCGTCAGCGTAAACCGAGCCGGCGTTCGGGGCAGCGAGACTGGTTGTGAAGAACTGCACAAGATGCGGTCGGGCTGCGGTAAGGCGGTTCTTTCCTCGCTCCCACGCGCAGTTTCACGCAAATCCTTCAGGGCAACCGCATTGCGTCACGGCATCCTCACAGTGGTCAGTGACGCCAGGTGACCCGGAGGTCACATCAGACCCTCCGTTCGCCCAAACCGCATGCCCGCCACCCGAGCCGGGACGGGGTCCGGCATCGCGAGTCGCCGGTTGCGGCCCGTGAGGACGACCGGCAACCGGTACGCTGAAGCCGTGTCCTCGACCGCCACCGGCGAACAGCCCTCCCCGCCGGATGCGCGGCGCGGCGTGATTCGCACCCTTCTGGACCGGTTCGGTCATCTGATCCATGAGCTGGGCAAGTTCGGCACGGTCGGCGGGGTGGCCTTCGTGGTCGACTTCGTGCTGTTCAACTACGCCAACGCGAGCCTCGGCTGGGAGACCCTCACCGCGAAGACGTTCTCCACGGTCATCGCCGCGACCGTCGCCTTCGTCGGCAACCGGTTCTGGACCTGGCGGCACCGGGAACGCTCCGGCATGGCCCGCGAATACTCGCTCTACTTCTTCTTCAACGCCGTCGGCCTGGGCATCGGGCTGGCCTGCCTGGCCATCAGCCACTACGGGCTCGGCAGCATCTGGCCGGGCGTGTTCAAGTCGCTGGTCGCCGACAACATCGCGGCCAACTTCGTCGGCGCGGCGCTGGGCACCTTCTTCCGGTTCTGGTCCTACCGCCGGTTCGTCTTCGTCGGCCCGGCGGCCGTCGACGCACCGGACGTGATCACACAGAGTCACAAGAGGCAGTGACCGGCAACCCACCTCCGTCCGGTCGGCGCACCCGGCGCCCAGATCTGCCCTAAGGTGGTCGAATGCGTTTCGCCCGTCTGTTGCCCGAACGCTGGCAGAAGTTCCTGCGTGAGGTGCTGAAATTCGGTGCCGTCGGGGGTTTGAACGCCGCCATCAACTACGCGGTGTTCAACGCGTTGGCGCTCACCGTGTTCGCCGACGGGCAACTGAAGGCGAATGTCATCGCCACGGTCGTCGCCACCGTCTCGTCCTATCTGATGAATCGGCACTGGACCTACCGGGACCGGCCGAAGTCGGCAATGCGCCGCGAGTACGCCCTCTTCTTCCTCTTCAACGGGGCCGGGCTGGCCATCGAGCTGGGCGTGCTGGCCCTGGCCAAGTACGGGTTCGGCATCAGCAGCCTGCTGGCGCTCAACCTCGCCAAGACGGTCGGCGTCGGACTCGCCACCGTCTTCCGGTTCTGGTCCTACCGCACCTTTGTCTTCCGGAAATCCCCGAACATGGCATTCGTCCCGGTCGAGGGCGGTGCGGTGGGCAAGACGACCGCCCCCGGGCGGGCCGCCGAGCTGGATGACGACTTCCTGGCCGAACTCGACCCGGTCGCCGAACTCGCCGAGGCGGTCGGCGAGCTGACCGGCCCCCACCCTGCCGACGCCCAGGCCGCCAACGGCGGCCAGGGCGTGGGTCCGGAGACCGGAGTACCCGACGACACGGCCACGCCCGCCACGAACGGGGCCACACCCGCCACGAACGGGGCGCGCCCGGCCACGAACGGAGCCACACCCGCCACGAACGGGCGGCGAACCGGCGTCGGAGCGCCGGACGGCTCCGCCCAGCCACTCGAGGTCCAGTTCGCCGAGACCATCGACGCCGCGCTGGAGACCGAACTCGCCGCCGAGCTGAACGCCGCGCCCCGGCGTTCGTCAGCCCGCTGAGCGGCGCGGTGAGCCGCTCGGGTACCGGCGCGCCCGCCGAGCTGTTCTTCGAGGATCTGACGCCTGGCCGCTCCTTCGACCTCGGGGTCACCGTCGTCGACGGGCGGGAGATGGTCGACTTCGCCCGGCGGTTCGACCCGCAGTGGTACCACGTCGACGAGGAGTTGGCCCGGCGCAGTCATCACGGCGGACTGATCGCCAGCGGCTTCTTCACGGTCAGCCTCTTCATGCGGGCGTACGTCGACCACGTGCTCGCCCGGGCCGCCGGGGACGCCTCACCCGGGCTGGAGGAGCTGCGCTGGCTGGCCCCGGTCCGCGCCGGTGACCGGCTGGCGACCCGGCTGACCGTACTCGGCAGCAAGCCGTCGGTCGCGCGGCCCGGCTTCGGGACCGTCACCCTGACCGCCAGCATGGACCGGCTGGACGCACAGGGCCAACCGGACCGCGAGGTGCTGCGTACCCGTTTCCGGGGCTGGTTCGTCATGCGGGAACCGCTGCCACCGGGCTGACCTGCCCGAGCCGCAGCGCCCTGGCCCGAGCGGAAGGGCCCCGGCCCGGCCGCGCGGAGCGGCTCGGGTTCCCGGGGCCCTCGGACGTTACTTCGACTCTTCGCGCAGCGGCTTGCCCTCGGCCATGTCGGCCATGATCTCGCGCATCTCGCCGTCACCGAGCGAGTGCTTGTCGTGGTTGGCCTCCACGAGCTCGTAGAGCATGGTCTGCACCCGCTCCACGCCCGGGATGTCCTCCAGCACCGACTGGCCCCGCTCGCCGGCCGACTCGATGGTCAACGTGCCGCAGCCGAGCAGTCGCTCGAGAAACTTCTGGCTCATCGAGTGGTCGTTGATCCGGCCGAGCGGAATGTCCCGGCGGTCGCGGGAGAAGACGCCCTTCTGCAACAGCACCCGCTCGTTGGTGAACAGATAGTGCGTGGTCCGCCAGACCAGGTACGGCCGGACGCTCAACCAGACCACCAGCACCAGCGCCACCGCCGCGATCACGTAGCCGAGCACGGTGCCGGCACCGGTCGACGGCAGCAGGACGAGGCCGGCGACCACGGCGGCAACGGCCAGGACCAGCACCACGACCGGTCGGATCAACGCCTTCCAGTGTGGGTGCAGGTGCGCTACGACATGCTCGTCCTGGGTGAGCACGTCCTCAGGGAAAGCCACCCCATCCTCCTCGTCCATAACCGAATGTCCGCGGTGACCGTAGCGGTTCCGCGCCACCGCCGTGGTATCCGGTATCGACTCTTTACCGACAGTCGGGCGGATCGCCGTCGGCACGGCAGCGGCGCCCCGGCCGGGCCCCGCTGACGGTCAACGCAGGTGCAGGACGTCACCGGCGGCGACCCGGCGCTCGCCGTCGGCGGTGGCGAGCACCAGTTGCCCGTCCGGGTCGACCGTGCTGGCGGTGCCGACAAGTTCGTCGCCGGCTGGCAGCAGTACCCGTACCTCGCGGCCGAGGGTGGCGCAGTTGCGCACGTACGCCTCGTGCAGGCCGCAGGCGGCGGCGTCGCCACCGGCGGTCCGCCAGCGGCCGTACCAGCGGTCGATCCCGCGCAGCAGCGCCCGCAGCAGCGGGTCACGGTCGGTGGCTGCCGCACCGGCCAGTTGCAGCGAGGTGGCCGGCAGCCCGGTCGGGTTGACCGGCAGTTCGTCGGCGCGCACCGTCACGTTGACGCCCAGGCCGAGCACCACCCCCGGGTCCCCCGCACCGGCCTCGGAGACCGCCTCGGCCAGGATCCCGGCGGCCTTCGCCTCGCCGTTCGGCCGGCCGCCCGCCGCACCGGTCGGCCGCCCCTGCGCGTCCCCCGGATCCGGGAACCGGCCCGCTTCGTCCGGGGACCGGTCTGCATCGTTCGGGGATCGCTCGGCGGGGCGGCCGTTGCGCGGGCCGGCCCAGAGCAGGAGATCGTTCGGCCACTTCAGCGCCGAGTCCAGCTCGGCCAGCAGGTCCACCGCCTCCACCAGGGCGACACCGGCCAACAGGGGCAGCCAGCCGTACCGGGGTGGTGGCACCGCCGGCCAGTCCCGGTCGGGTGCGGCCAGCCCGGGCCGGAGCAGCACGCTGACCGCGAGCCCGGCCCGGGCCGGCGACTCCCAGGTACGCCCGCGCCGGCCCCGCCCCGCGGTCTGCCGCTCGGCGACCACCACCAGCCCTTCCGGCTCGCCCGCCCGGGCGGCCTCGGCCGCGTCGGCGTTCGTCGATCCGGTCTCGCGGTGCAGCACCAGCCGGGTCCAGAGGCTCTCCGGTGTGATCAGGGCCCGCCGGAGCCGCCGCGCGTCGAGCGGCGGACGGTCCAGGTCGGTGTACGGCGATCCCGGCATCAGCCCAGCGTACGGGTCCGGCCTCCCGGTGCGGGCCCTACCGTCGCGGCCGGGTCCTCCCGCCGGTCGCCAGCCGGGCTCCTCCCCTGGACCATCGGGTCGCGGGGCCGGGTGGTGCGGCACACGCCCCGCCACCGGGCGGTGGCCGGGGCGCCGGCCGTCGTTACGATCGCGAACGTGACTGGGCAGCCGAGCACCACCGACGTCGACCCCCACAGCACCGCCGGCCGCCTGGCGGACCTGGACCGCCGGGTCGACGAGGCGGTGCACGCCGGTTCGGCCCGGGCGGTGGAGAAACAGCACGCCCGGGGCAAGAAGACCGCCCGGGAGCGGATCGAGCTGCTTCTCGACCCGGGTTCCTTCGTCGAGCTGGACGGGCTGGCCCGGCACCGGTCGACCAACTTCGGGCTGGACCGCACCCGCCCGTACGGTGACGGCGTGGTGACCGGGTACGGCACCGTCGACGGCCGGCAGGTCTGCGTCTTCGCCCAGGACTTCACGGTCTTCGGCGGCTCCCTCGGCGAGGTCTTCGGCGAGAAGATCGTCAAGGTGATGGACCTGGCGATGAAGATCGGCTGCCCGGTGATCGGCATCAACGACTCCGGCGGCGCCCGGATCCAGGAGGGCGTGGTCAGCCTCGGCCTCTACGGCGAGATCTTCTTCCGCAACGTCCGCGCCTCCGGGGTGATCCCGCAGATCTCGCTGGTGATGGGACCCTGCGCGGGCGGGGCCGTCTACTCCCCGGCGGTCACCGACTTCACCGTGATGGTCGACCAGACCTCGCACATGTTCATCACCGGCCCGGACGTGATCAAGACGGTGACCGGTGAGGACGTCGCGATGGAGGAGCTGGGCGGGGCGCGTACCCACAACACCCGCAGCGGCAACGCGCACTACCTGGCCACCGACGAGGACGACGCGATCGACTACGTCAGGGCGCTGCTGTCGTACCTGCCGAGCAACAACCTCGACGAGTCACCGGTCCTCGACGCCCCGGCCGAGCTGGAGGTCACCGACTTCGACCGGGAGCTGGACACGCTGATCCCGGACTCGGCGAACCAGCCGTACGACATCCGCCAGGTGATCGAGCACGTTCTCGACGAAGGGGAGTTCCTGGAGGTCCAGCCCCTCTACGCGCAGAACATCGTGGTCGGCTTCGGTCGGGTCGAGGGGCGGCCGGTCGGGGTGGTGGCGAACCAGCCCATGCACTTCGCCGGCTGCCTGGACATCGCCGCCTCCGAGAAGGCCGCCCGGTTCGTCCGCACCTGCGACGCGTTCAACATCCCGGTACTCACCTTTGTGGACGTACCCGGGTTCCTGCCCGGTACCGGCCAGGAGTGGGACGGCATCATCCGGCGGGGCGCCAAACTGATCTACGCGTACGCCGAGGCCACCGTCCCGAAGGTCACCGTGATCACCCGGAAGGCGTACGGCGGGGCGTACGACGTGATGGGTTCCAAGCATCTCGGCGCGGACCTCAACTTCGCCTGGCCGACCGCGCAGATCGCGGTGATGGGCGCGCAGGGCGCGGTGAACATCCTCTACCGGGGCGAGCTGGCCGCCGCCGAGGATCCGGCCGCCGTCCGGGCCGAGAAGATCCGGGAGTACGAGGACACCCTCGCCAACCCCTATGTGGCGGCCGAGCGCGGCTACGTCGACTCGGTGATCCGGCCGGCGGAGACCAGGAGCCAGATCGTGCGCGGGCTGCGGATCCTCCGCACCAAGCGCGAGACGCTGCCGGCGAAGAAGCACGGCAACATCCCGCTCTGACCGCGCTGCTCCGCTCTGACCGCGCTGCTCCGCGCACCCTCGTCCGGCCTCTCAGCAGGGCGGGTTCACGGCCTCGCAGAGCCGGACGGCGGCGCGCCGGGTCAGCGCCTCGGCCCGCTTCGGGTCCGGCGCCTCGTCGACCCGGTCCACCGTGGCGACCAGGTCGCCGACCCGGACGACTCCGACCAGCCGGCTGGCGGGACCGTCCACCACCGCCGAAGTGTCCTGCCGGCGGACCGTGGTCCGCCAGTCCAACAGCACCGACTCGTCCCCGGCGAAGCCCTCGGCAAGGAGCCGCCAGCGGTGCTCCGCGTCGACGGCAAGTCCGCGGCCGTCGACCTCGATCGCCCCGGACGTGCGGTATTCGGCGCAGAGGTCGGGCACCGCACGGGCGTCCGCGAAAACCTGCCGGGCCGCATCGGGGAAGAGCCGGAAAACCCGCTCGTGTACGACCGGCGCGCCGCTGTGCGGGTCACCGGGTACCGTCGGCGGCTGCTGCACGGTGTGCCGGCGGACCATCCGGGCCAGCCCGTCGTAGCGGTCGCGTAGCGCGTACCCGGAGCAGCCCAGCGGCACGGTCGCGTCGACCACCTCCACCACCGTGTCCAGCCGCACATCCTCCCGCTCCACCACCAGCCCCGGCCCGACGTCCTCGGGTTGCAGCAGTGCCGACGCCGGGATGGCGACCGGATCCGGCGACGGCACCGGGGCCGAAGGTCCGGCCAGCGGCGGCTGCCCCCCGGCCGGCAGCGGCCGTGGCCCGTACCGTTCGACGGCCACGACCGAGCCCGACGCGACCACGACGAGCACCGCGACCGTCCCGACCAGCGACCGGATTCGATTACGCCGCCGGGCCCGCGCCCGGATCTCCTCGGGCGCGAGCCAGCGCACCGCGGCGATCTCCTCGGCGATCCGGTCCGCCAGGTCCGGCCCCACCCCGGCCGACAGGTCCGCCAGCGGGCCGGTCGACCGACCCGTCGGCGGATCGGACCGGTATCCGGGCTGGGCGACGCGGGTGGACATCAAATCAGGCATCGGCGACCTCCTCCAGATCCACGACCGTCAGCAGGCCGGCCAACGCCGCCCGGCCACGGGCCAGCCGGGCCTTCACCGTGCCGACAGGGGCACCGGTCTCCCGGGCCACCTCGGCGACCGGCAGGCCGAGCAGGTAGTACAGGGCGATCGCGGTACGTTGCTCCTCCGGCAGCCGACGGAGCGCGGCGACCACCTCGATCGTCTCGGTACCCGGCGCCGGGGTGTCGGGCGGCAACCCGTGCCGCAGGTACGCCCGGCTCCGGCTGCGCAGGCTGCGCCAGCGGCTGATCGCCACCCGGGCGGCCACCACCCGCACCCACGCCTCCGGATCGGCGTACCCGCGCACCCGCGACCAGCGCTGCCACGCCCGGATGTACGCCTCCTGGACGGCGTCCTGGGCTTCGCCCAGGTCACCGGTCAACAGATAGACGTACCCGAGCAGCCGTTGCCGGCTCCCCCGGTAGAACTCGTCGAAGTCGTCGACGTCGGGCACCTGCGACCTCCCCTGCCGGACATAGCCAATACGCCTGGGCCCGGGGGTGCGGTTGCGGGTCGGACGGAACTATTGGCAGCGGCCCCGGCTCAATTTGGCCGGACCGGTCAGCTCAGTTCGGCGATCGGGAACTCGCCGGCCGGGATGTGTTCGCGTACCGCCCGGCGCATCGCCCGCTGCACTGCCGCGTTGGCCGGGGTCGGCACGCCGTGCAGCCGGCCGAGCAGCACGATCTCGCCGTTGAGGTAGTCGGTCTCGGCCGATCCGGCGTCCCGGGCGAGGCTCTGCCAGGTCGAGCCGCCCTGCCGGGGCTGCCCGGCCACCGGTACCGCCTCGACCCGGTCGCCGCGCTCGGCGGCCTCCTCCGCCCGCGAGGTGTAGCCGATCCCGGCCGCGTCGAGCACCGCCTCACCCTCGGCCAGTACCGCCGCGAGCAGCTCGGCCGCCCGGGCCGCCCGCCCGTCGGCGGCTCCGGGCGCGGTGCCGCCGACCGAGAGGCCGAGGAGCGCCTGGACGCCGTTGCCGAGGTTGCGCAGCAGCTTGCCGTACTTCCAGCGCATCACGTCGTCCCGGACCGGGGCGAGGATCCGGGCCGCCGCCAGGTCCGCGCTGATCCGGTGCGCGAGGTCGTCGGAGCCGTGCGGGAAGGCGCCGAGATGCAGCATGCCCGAGTACGGGTGGCCGCTGGCGACGACCCGTCCGGGTTCGAGGTGGGTCGCCGGCAGCCAGACGCAGACCGGATAGACCCGGTCGAAGAGCCGGGCGGCGGCGCGTTCGTTGGCCACCCCGTTCTGCGCGGTCAGCAGCGGCAGCCGCTGTGCCGCCGTACCACCGCCCTGGACCGGGAGGTCGGCCCAGCTCCGGAGCGCGGCCTCGGTGTCCTGCGACTTCACCGTCAGCACCAGCACGGTGTCCGGAGTCAGCGGCTCGCCGGTTTTCTCGGAGGCGGGGTCGCCGATGGCGGGGAGTCGGGAGACGTACTCGCCGTCCGGGGCGCTCAGGGTCAGCCCGTGCGCCCGGATCACCTCCAGGTGGGCACCCCGGGCCACCAGGGTCACGTCCCGACCGGCCTCGCCGAGCCGTACCCCGATGGTGCCGCCGACCGCGCCAGCGCCGATGATCACGTAACGCATCTCGTCCCCTGTTTCCTCGGCCGATCGGCGTGGTCGGTCGCCGGCCGATCCGCTGGTCAGCCGGGCAGGCCGGTGGAGCTCAGTATCGGGCCGGTGAGCAGGGCGGCTCCGGCCAACAGGGCGATCAGGTTGACCGCGCCGAAGACCCCGACCCAGACCAGGCCCGGTACCCGGGTCAGCCAGGCGAGTTGGTCGGCGTCCGACTGCGGCAGTTGCCCCCGCCGCCGCAGGGTCTGGAGTTCGCCCACCGGCCGTACGCCGCCGAGCAGCAGGAACCAGACCCCGGTGTACGCGAACGCCGCCTGCACCTCCGGTGACGCCATCCAGGAGACCCCGAGTACGACCCCGGTGGTGACCACGATCGAGATGATGCCGAAGACGTTGCGAATCATCACCAGCATGGCGAGCAGCAGGGCGACCGCGACCCAGAGCAGCAGGGTGATCCTGTTTCCGCCGAGTACCCAGGCACCGGCCAGCCCGATCAGTGATGGTGCCAGATAGCCGGCGAGCAGGGTGAAGACCATCCCGGGACCGGTGGGTCGACCAGCCGACAGGGTCAGCCCGGAGGTGTCCGAGTGCAGCCGGATGCCCTGGAGACGACGTCCGGTGAGTACGGCCGCGAGCGCGTGCCCGCCCTCGTGCGCGATGGTGATGGCGTTGCGGCCGACCCGCCAGGGCAGCCGGGTGACCACCACGGTGAGGGCCACCAGCCCGGTGATCAGGACCAGCAACGGGGGTGGGTCGGGCTGCGCCCCGAAGAGCTTGTCCCAGAGGTCTGTCAAGCCGTCCACTGACATCCGAGCGAGCCTAGCTCACGTCGTCGCTGCCCAGCGGGCTGCCTACTTCTCACGCTCGACGACGAAGACGCCCAACCCCGGGTGCCCCTGCACCAGGCCCTTCGCCTTGAGCCAGCTGATCGCACCACGCACCACGGTGACGGAGACACCGTATTGGGCACGCAGCTCTGCGGTGCTCGGCAACTGGTCGCCAGGTGCCAGCTCTCCCGATTCGATCTGTTCGGTGAGGTCGTTGATGATCTTCTGTGTCTTCGACGTGGGCACAATCCGCTCCCTGGTCCGCGGGTGCTATTTGATCACGGCGAACCGGGCAACTACAAGCATCCAGAGGCATCAGGGTGCATATGGTCTTGCCTTGCTTTACCTTATGCATTAAGTTACGGAAGGCCGATTTCTCCCTGGTCCGCAACCTGGTAGGTCGGTCTCCCGCGCGGCGGCTCGTCTCCCTCCGACAGCCCGGCGAGCCGTCGCGCGCCCCGCAACCGCCGGAGGTCCGCAATGGAACGCGACCGCTCCATGGCAATCGTCGAACGACATCGCCCGGCGCCACTGTGGCGACTGCTCGGCATGTGGCGCTGTGTCGCGTGCCGGCGTCGCTGGCCCTGTCCCCGCTACCGCGACGTCCGCAGCAGCCTGCTCGCGCACGACCGGCACGACATCGCGGAAGTGGCGCGCCGACTCAACAGCCGCTGGCCGCGCCCCTGACACGAGTTAGCGGCAGCGGGACCTGTCATCACCTCTCCGGTCGATAACTGATCCGGCTGCCGCTATCCCTCGTTGTCCAGTCTCAGCGGAACTGCGCGGCGGAGCCCGCCTGCGCCCGGCCCGTCGTCGGCATGGCGACCCGGGCTGGCACCGGCGTCCGGTTCTGCACGCCTCGCCGCAGCAACAACCAGGCGCCGACCGTAGCGACGGCCACGGTGACGACGCTCGCGAGCGCAATCAGCGCGACCATTCCGACGCTCGCCACCAGCAGGGCGAGATCGCCGATCGCAACCAGCATCCACAGTGCAATGCTGGGCTTCGTCGCATGATGTCGGGAACGCATCAGTCGTACCTCCTTCCGTCGAGATCATCACTACCCCGATGAAAGTGAGGTCATGCCTGTCAACTCTTCGCGGGGCGGAACCCGTCCGCAATGATCTTGAACGTGGCGAGTTCCCGGTCCCAGTCGGCCGCCTCGGTGTCCCAGCGGATCGCGTACGCCTTCTTGCTGCTGGTGACGAAGCCCCGGTTACGGACGTGCATCCGCACTCCGTCCTCGTCGTGCAGCCACTCCCAGTCGGCGGCCTTCAGCCAGTAGTCGACGGCCCGGATCGTCACCAGCTCGTAGTTCCGGTACGTACTCCGGCGAGCGCGCTCCTGCTCCCGCCAGTCCGCCACAGGATCCGGCCGAGGATTGTTCGTCTGGTCGATCATCAGGAACCGGCGGCTGTCGGGATCGTTGAACTTGACCCGCGGGCCCTCCCGGCTGACCGTCCACCTGTTCGGCACCGGCACGGAGAAGCCGGTCCGATCCTGGTACAGCCGCCAACCCACCGGTAGCTGCGGAGCGGCCTGGCCCGTCGGCGTCACCGGCGGCTGGGCCGGCTGAGCCGTGGTCGCCGCCGGTGTGGGCTCCGGGGGCGCGCTGGTGGGCGCGGCGGACGGCGTACCAGCGGGCTGGCTCGTCGGCGCCGAGCCGGAACTCGGGTTCCGGTCCTCGTCGCCCGACCCGCCGTCCCGAGTCAGTGGCACGATCACGACGAGGCCGAGCAGGAGCAGTACGACCAGCCCGCCGAGCAGCCACATCCGGCGGTTGCCGGCCGCGACGGCGGCCAACGGGCCACGCCGGTCGCCGTACTCGTCGTCGCGGCTCGTCGGGACCGCCGCCCGGCCCGCCGGCAGCGCGGCCCGGTTTTCCGGCTGCGCTGCCTGGTTCTCCGGCTGCGCTGCCTGGTCTACCTGCTGAGCTGCCGGCGCCTGCTCCGGGGAGGTCTCCGCCTTCGGCTGAACCGCGGTCGGCGCCGGTTCCGACTTCGCCTCGACCGCGTCGGCCGACTCGCCGGGCACGACGACGACCGTCGGCTCGGCGGGCGGTCGGGCGCTGTCCGAACTCGCGGATTCCTCCGGGGCCTCCGCTGCGGGCGCCTCTGACCTCGACTCCTCTGCCGGCGACTCCTTCTCGGCCGGCGGGGCGGGGAGCTTCGTCGTCTCGGCGGCCGGCGGAGCGGCGGGGAGCTTGGTCGTCTCGGCGGCCGGCGGGGCCGCCGGCAACTTGGTCGTCTCGGCGGCCGGCGGCGTCGCCGGGGCAGGGGGCGGTGCGGTCGGTGGCGCGGCGGGGGCCGGTCGGGGCGACGGCAACGGCACGATCCGGGTACGCGGCTCGCCCGGTTCGCGCGGGCCGTGCGGCCCTGGTCGGCGTACCCCGTCAAGCAGTGACAGCCCCGGGTTCCTGCGCCGGCCTGACGCGCGACGGAGCAACCGCTCCGCCACCTCGGCGTTGATCCGCGTCGTCGGATCCTTGCGCAGCAGCCCGGCGAGCACGGCCTTGAGCGGGCCGGCGCGGCGCGACACCGGCGGCGGTTCGGTGGCCAGCGCCGCCAACGTCGCGATCGCGGACGGCCGGGCGAACGGCGACTGCCCCTCGACGGCGGCGTAGAGCGTCGCGCCCAGTGACCAGAGGTCACCCTCCGGCCCGGCCGTGCCGTCCTTCGCCCGCTCCGGCGCGATGTACGCGGGCGACCCCAGCACCAGGCCGGTACGGGTCACGTTCGGGTCACCCGGCACGGTGGCGAGGCCGAAGTCGGTCAGTACCACCCGGCCGTCGTCACCGAGCAGCACGTTGCCGGGCTTCACGTCCCGGTGCATCACCCCGGCCCGGTGCGCGGACTTCAGCGCGCCGAGCACTCCGAGACCGATCTCGGCGGCCCGGGTCGGCGACACCGGTCCGTCGCTGGCAAGTACGTCCTGCAACGACCGCGACGGGATGTACTCCATGACGATCCACGGGTCACCATCGGTACGCAGTACGTCGAAGACCCGGACCACGTTTGCGTGATTGAGCCGGGCGATAGCCCGTGCCTCGCGGAGCGAGCGTTCGCGCATCTCCCGGCGCTCGTCCTCGGTCAGCCCCGGCGGCGGGACCAACTCCTTGATCGCGACGTCGCGGTGCAGCACCTCGTCACGCGCCTTCCAGACCCGACCCATCCCGCCCTGGCCGAGCGGCTCGACAAGTCGGTACCGGTCAGCGATGAGTTGTGGAGGCGCACTAGACACCCGTGGACGGTACCCAACGGCAACAAGAGTCACACCCTCGGCACGCCTATCTGAGACGCGCACCAATTGACGAGGACGTACCCTCAGTGCCATGACCGACGAAGAACGGCTGCTCCGGGTGGTCCGAGGTACCCCCACGCCGGAGGAGTTGGCCGCCCTGGTCGGGGCGATCTTCCTCCGTCCGCGACCGACCACATCGGCCCGACCCGCTGTCGTGTCGACCTGGGCACGAAGAGGTCGCCCCGGTACGGTGTCCCCGTCCGGCATGCCGGCCCACACCGGTGGCGACGCCTGGCGGGTCTCCGGCCTTCCTCACTGACCTGCTTCTGGCGCCCCGACGGGGCTGCCCACGCCGGCCCGTACCCACTAACCTTGGTGTGGGGCAGTACGTAGCACCTGGGGAGAAGACGTGATACCTGAGGAAGACCGCGGGCCTGCGTGGCTGCGTGACTACGGCGGTTCCATAGAAGCTGACATCCAGCGCATGGAAGAGTTCGCCCAGCAGCTCCTGGCCGAGGTCCAGAAGAACTACGTCCCACACATGGAAGAAGTCCAGTCGGACATGCTGCCCGAGCCGCCTCGGCCCAGCGCGGACTTCCCCGAGCTCGTGTCGTTCTTCGACAGACATCGGAATGTCCAGCAGGACACCTCTAACCGCATCTGGGACGTCGGCGACGGCACCGGCGGCCTCGCCACCGCCGCTGAGACCGTCAGCAAGAACTACGTCAACTCCGACGCTTTCTCGCACGCCCGCGTCCGCGAGGTTGAGAACGCGCTGGATCAGACCGGTGCAGCGGCACCGCCGCCACCCGGGTCGCGGAGCGCAGCGCCGCCGCAGGGCGGCCCAGAAAACACGGGGAGCCCCAATGCTTGATGACGGAGGCGGGCGGAGCGGCCAGATCTCCGGTACGACCAACTGGACGTCGCAGAATGTCTCGCAGATGTGGGCCCTGTTGGCGAACCAAGAGTCGGACACGCACTGGCAGCACGTGAGCGGTTGGCGGAAGACTTCCGAACTCACCTTGCTACACCTGTCGCGTTTGAAGCAATACCGTGAGAACCTAGCGGAGGCTTGGCCGCCCGAGAAAAACGAGGCTTCGAAGGCCTACGTCGCACGACTGGACTACCTCATCGAAACGGTGCAGGGCGTCTACGATACGGCCGCCGCGAACCAGCAGACCTTGACGGGTGTGACTCAGGCAATTTGGGAGTCGCGCAGGAACCTTGAGGAAATTCACAAGGAATACCTCGCGAAGGAGAAGGCTAAGCAGCAGTACGACGCTGCGGTCACGGCTAACAATGGACGCCCTCCTGAGGGCCAGCAGCCGACGACCCAGGCCGACCTGGAAGACCTGAACTGGCGCGCCCGCCACATTATGTACGGGCTCAGTAGCGAACTCGCCACCGCTCAGGTACAGCTGCGCAAGCCTCCGGTGTACAAAGATACGCGACGGGTTGGGGAACAACCTCCGGATGGCAGCGGGGGGAGCGGTGTGATGGGTACTTCAGGACCGCCAGTCCTGCCACCTGTTGTACCCATGCCAACAGGTGGTGGCGCGAGCTATACGCCTCCGTCGACTCCTACTCCAGCCGTTCAGGTCGTCGTTCCGACAACCACTGCGCCAGGCGCAGGCCCGATTCTCGGTGGCACTGGACCGATAGCACCGCCGGCCGTGCCTCCCACACCACCGAGTGTTATTCCACCACCGCCACCCACCACTGGCCCTGGTCTCCTTCCGACTCCAATCCCCCCTGGGTTGCCGCCCGGCACTAAGCCGCCAGGATTGCCGCCCGGGGCCAGGCCGTCGGGGCTACCAACTGGTTATCCCACGCCATCTACGATGCCCCCTGGCGGTGGACTGAACAAATCAGGATTCGGTCCCAACGCGGGGCTTGCTCCACGAGCGATGCCCCCGGGCGGAATGATCGGTAACACACCGGCCGCAGGTCTATCGCAGCCGGCTTCGGGAGCTGGGGCGACCCGACGGATCAATCCTGTCGGTGGAGTGATTGGTGGAAGCGGAGCAACCCCTCCCAGCAGCACCGGACAGAGAGCTGCTCTTGGAACAAGTCGGCCAATGGGCGGGGGTCAGACTTACGGAATGGGTTCCGGTGCACGGCCCGCCAGCCAAGGCAGGGAAGAAGAAGCCCGGCACTGGGATCCTGACAATCCGTGGGAAACCGACGAGGGCGTTGCACCAGTCATGATGCCATCTCGCGAGAACCGCCGCATCGATCCCGGTCCCACGATTGGCTCTACCCGGTGACCAACCGCACGATCCGAACGGCCGTGGCACTTCTTTGTGTCACGGCCGTGGCCGTTTTACCCCCTGTACCAGCACACGCGGACCAAGCCCGCGACAATCAGTGGTACCTCCAATATCTGAGAGTGACCGAGGCGCATAGAGTCAGCCAGGGAAATGGCGTGACGGTTGCGGTCATCGATACTGGCGTTGATCCTCATCCCGACCTTCGCGATAATCTACTGCCGGGAATTGACACATTTCCTGGAGGCCGAGGTAGAGGTAGGATTGATGCCGATGGACACGGCACAGCTATGGCGGGAATTATTGCCGCCCATGGCCGGGACCGCAACAACGGCATACTCGGCATAGCACCCAAGGCCAAGATCCTACCGATCCGCTATGTCGCACCTTCAGGCGCCGACGATCCAGATTACATCGCGGAGGGAATAAACTGGGCCGTAACGAAAGGCGCGAAGGTAGTAAGCATATCCTCGAGCTCGAGCTCTACAACAAGTCTTCGCCAAGCAATAGAGTCGGCACTCCAGGCGGGCGTGGTTATCGTAGCCGGAGCAGGAAATCGATCCGGTGGAGTCATGGTAAGGTTCCCTGCCGCTTACCAAGGCGTCGTCGCGGTTTCCGCGACGGACCGGAAGGGCAACCATTCAGACGTTTCAGTCACTGGTTCGAAGATTGTCCTTGCGGCGCCGGGAGTGAGTATCAACAGCACTCAGAAGAACGGCAGGTACCAAGCCGGCAACGGAACCTCCTATTCGACGGCCATCGTTGCTGGGGCGGCTGCGCTCGTACGCAGCAAGTTCCCGGATCTGTCGGCGGAGGAAGTCGTACATCGGCTCACCGCTACGGCCGACGACAAGGGGACGCCGGGGCGGGACGAGGAGTACGGGTACGGCGTGCTCAACCTGGTCAAGGCACTCACGGCCGACGTACCTCCGCTGGAGGGAAGTGTCGACCCCAGCGCTAGCGCCGCACCCAGCCCCACCGAGACACAGCCTGCCGACAACGCGGCCCCCGAGCCGGAGAACAAGTCGAACTCCGGTTCGACGATCCTTGTCGGTGTCCTGGTGGCTCTTGTCGTACTCGGGCTGTTGGTGACCCTTCTGGTGGTGCTCCTGGTTCGGCGACGGCAACAGCCGCGCCTCTGAGCCGCTTCGGAACCGAACCGATGTGAACACCCGGCCCGATCGCGGGTAGCCCCCGTCGGGCCGGGTACGTTGGCCGTCGTGCACACCACGAACCGGCTGCGCCTGGTGCTCGCCTCGGCGAGCCCGGCCCGACGCAAGCTCCTCCAGGCCGCCGGCATCGAGCCGGATGTGCTGGTCAGCGGGGTCGACGAGTCTCAGGTGGATCCCTCGACGCCGGAAGCGCTGAGTCTCACCCTGGCCCAGATGAAGGCCCGAACCGTCGCCGGGAACTTCGGCGCGGACCTGAACGGCCGCGACGCCACCAACACCGGCAGCGGTGCCGACAGCCGAGGTGAGAGCGGCGACAAACTCCGTACGCTCGTCCTCGGCTGTGATTCGGTGCTCGCCTTCGACGGGGAGATCCTCGGCAAGCCGGCCGATGCGGACGAGGCGACCCGCCGCTGGCAGGCGATGCGAGGCAAGAGCGGCGTACTGCACACCGGGCACTGCCTGATCGACCTACTGAGCGGGCGCGAGGTGGCCCGGGTGGCCGCCACCGGCGTCTATTTCGCTGAGATCACCGATGACGAGATTGCCGCGTACGTCGCGACGGGCGAGCCGTTGCAGGTGGCGGGCGCGTTCACCATCGACGGGCTGGGCGGCCCGTTCGTCGACCGGGTGGACGGCGATCCCGGCGCGGTGATCGGGCTCTCCCTGCCGCTGTTCCGCAACCTGCTCGGCGAACTCGACCTGCGGATCACCGATCTCTGGGCCGACCGGACGGCCCCGAACGGTGTCGGCTTCGGGACGGGGACGACAGCGGCGGACGACCCACACTGACCGAACCGCTACCGTCCGCCGCCGACCTGGCATAACGTCGAGCGGTGCCGACGAAGTCGATTCCGCTCACCGATGACCTGCACGCGTACGTCGTGGCGCACGGCTCACCGCCGGATGCCCTGCTCCGAGAGCTGATCGACGAGACGGTCTCCCTGTTGCCGGCCGACGCGGGCATGCAGATCGCTCCGGAACAGGCCGGGCTGCTCACCTTCCTCACCAGGCTGGTGAACGCCCGGCATGCGGTCGAGGTCGGCACCTTCACCGGGCTCTCCTCGTTGGCGATCGCCCGTGGCCTCCCCGCCGACGGCCGGTTGACCTGCTTCGACATCTCGGAGGAGTACACGGCGGTCGCTCGCCGCTACTGGGCGCGGGCCGGAGTCGACGACCGGATCGAGTTGCGGATCGGCCCGGCCGCCGAGACCCTACGGTCCCTCCCCGCCGAGCCGCACCTCGATCTCGCCTTCGTCGACGCAGACAAGACGGGCTACCCGACCTACTGGGCCGAGTTGGTGCCGAGGATGCGACCCGGAGGGCTGCTCGTGGTGGACAACGTGCTGCGGGGCGGCCGGATCCTCGCCCCGGAAACCGTGGCCGACCGGGCGATCGCCGACTTCAACGAGGCGGTGCTCGCCGACGAGCGGGTCGACCTGGTGATGCTGCCGATCGCCGACGGCCTCACCCTGGCCCGGCGCCGCTGACCGCCGCCGCTGACCGGCAGCGGGCCACCGGCAGCGACCGGGTAGGCCGAGGACGGGTGGAACCGGCGGCGGTGCCGGCTCCACCCGTACCCGATGAGGAGCTAGCGGACACTGCGGGCGAACTCGCGTGCGGCCCAGACCACGGCGAGCGCCGTGATCACCGCCATCACCGACAGTCCCTGCCAGACGGCGTCGTTGCCGAGATCACCGGCGAAGAGCGCCCGAGCGCCGTCGACCGCCCAGGAGAACGGGTTCCAGTCGGCGATCCCCTGCAACCAGCCGGGCGCGAAGGTCAGCGGCAGCAGGATCCCGGAGAGCAGCAGGACCGGCTGGGCGATCGTGTTCATCAGCGGCGCCAGCGCATCCTCGCTCTTCACCACCAGCGCGATCCCGTACGACAGCGCCGACGTCATCAGCGCGATCAGGGCCAGCAGCAGGTACGCGAGCAGCAGGTCCCCGATGAAGACCGAGAGTCCGAACGCCAGCGCCAGCACGGTGATGATGATCGCCTGGGCGATCAGCGACACCACGTCCCGCAGCGACCGGCCGAGCAGCAGGGCGAGCCGGCTGACCGGGGTGACCCGGGATCGTTCGATCACCCCGGCCCGGAGTTCGGCGATCAGGCCGAAGCCCTGGAACAGCCCGCCGAAGATCGCGAGCAGCACCAGCAGACCGGGCACGAAGATCCGGTACGCCTCCGCGTTGCTCGACGCCTGCAACGCGGGCTTGAGTAACGGGGCGAAGAGCAGCAGGTACATCACCGGCTGGAAGATGCCGACGAAGAGCCAGACGGGCTGGCGGACCAGCAGCAGGAACTGCCGCTGGAAGATCAACCATGTGTCGCGGGCGAATTTCATCAAAGTCTCCTGTTCGGCGGTGCGCGGCGTAGGCGCGGGACTCGCGCGGCGAGGGGTCAGGACTCGCGCAGCGAGCGGCCGGTCTTGGTGAGGAACACGTCGTCGAGGCTGGGCCGGTGCAGCTCGATCGAGCTGAGCGCGATGCCGGCGGCGTCGAGCGCGCGGAGGATCTGGGGCATGTCCCGGGCCCCGTCGTTGACGTAGAGCCGGAGGGTGCCGTCGTCGGAGGTCTCCAGGCTGGTGACGTACGACTCGGTCTCCAGCACCTTGCCGGCGTCCTGGGCCGAACCTTCGATGGCGACCAGCACCACGTCGCCGGAGATCTCCCGCTTCAGCTCCGCCGGTGTCCCCTCGGCGACCACCTCGCCGTGGTCCATGATGGCGATCCGGTCGCAGAGCGCGTCCGCCTCGTCCAGGTAGTGCGTGGTGATGAAGACGGTCATGCCCTCGGCGCGCAGCCGGCGGATCTCGTCCCACATGTGGGCCCGGCTCTGCGGGTCGAGGCCGGTCGTCGGCTCGTCCAGGAAGACGATCTTCGGTTCGTGGATGATGCCGAGCGCGATGTCGACCCGGCGACGCTGGCCTCCGGAGTACGTCTTGCACTTGCGGTCGGCGTACTCGGTGAGCTGGAACGCCTCCAGGGCACGTACCGCGCGCCGGTGCGCCTCGGCCTTGCTGAGGCCGTACATCCGGGCGTGCAGTACCAGCTCCTCGCGGGCGGTCGACTCGTCCCAGGTGCTGCCGCCCTGGGCCACGTAGCCGATTCGTCGCCGCACCTCACCGGGGTTGGTCCGCAGGTCGACACCGGCGATGTTGGCCTCGCCGCCGTCCGGTTCGATCAGTGTGGCGAGCATCCGCAGCGTGGTGGTCTTGCCCGCACCGTTCGGGCCGAGGAAGCCGAAGATCTCCCCCTCGGCCACCATGAGGTCGACGCCGCGGACCGCGTCGACCGACTTCTTCGCTCTGCCCTGGCGGGAGCGGAACGACTTCCGCAGTCCCTTTGTCTCGATCATGCCTGCTCCTGGTCAGCCGGACCGGCATCCCCACCGGCCCCATCCCCCGGGGCACGCCAGAAGGCGCCCACCGCAACGCTTCCGGGAGGCTAACGCGATATAGCGCATTTAGTCAACGTTGATTATTACGTGTCAGCCGGTTGCCCGGTCGCGTCAGTCGGGCCAGGCTCGTCCGGCGTGCCAGCACCGCCGAAGCTGGTCGCCTCGTTTGTCAACTTCGCGAACTGCGCCCAGGCGGGCTGCTCGGCGTAGTCCTCCGGCAGGTACGACACCCCGGCGTCGATCAGGTCGGCGATCCGCTCGCACCAGCCGATCTCACCCTCCGAACGGGCGATGGAGAGCTGCCACATCCAGGAGACGTGCACCGGCTTGCCCTCCTTCATCCAGCCGGACTCCATCGCCGCCCGCAGGCTGTCGTTGACCGCCCGCAGCAGCCGGGCCCGGTTGCGCAGCGCCGCCGACGCCTCCTCCCGGGGCAGCGCCGGCAGGAAGGAGAAGGCCGCGAAGAACGGGTCGACCACCTCGCCGAGGTTCCACCAGATGCCCCTGAGCAGACCCTGGAACTCCTCTTCGCCGACCGGAGTGATCTCGTACGTGATCCGGGCCGGCCGGGCGCCGACCTGCTCGGTGGCCACCTCCCGCAGCAGCCCCTCCTCGGTCAACTTACGCAGCGCGTGGTAGATCGAACCGGGCTGGACGTTCGCCCACTTGTCCGCGCTCCAGCTCAACAGCTCGCGACGTACGTCGTAGCCGTGCACCGGTTGCATCCAGCGGACCAGGCCGAGAATCATCATTCGGGTAGCTGACACACCCAGAAGCGTAATAACCAAAATTGACTATCGACCAGCGACTCCCGTCGCGGGCCGGCGAGAAGTTCGGCAGCGCCCGGGGGGGCCGGGCCGAATCGGGCCGGACGCCGGTGACCGATCGGGCCGAGCCGGGCCGAGCCGGGTCGGACGACGGTGACCGGCCGGACCGGACGACGGTGACCGGTAGTGGCACCTTTGACATCACCTCCCCCACCCGCCGGGGGGCCGGCCGGGGTCGTGACAATGTCCCTGGCAGCGCCCCTGGCAGTCACTCCGGCACCGGCAACGTTGCGGCGGAAGCGGCGGTGGGTAGCAGGACGGGGACGGGGCGGGACGATTCGAGGAGGAGCAGCGGCGTGCGCAAGGTACTGATCGCCAACCGGGGCGAGATCGCGGTCCGGGTCGTCCGCGCGTGCCGGGACGCCGGACTGGCCAGCGTCGCCGTCTACGCCGACTCCGACCGGGACGCGCTGCACGCCACCCTCGCCGACGAGGCGTACGCGCTGGGCGGCGAGACCGCGACCGAGACGTACCTGCGGATCGACAAACTGCTCGACGTGGCCGCCCGGTCGGGTGCTGACGCCGTACATCCGGGTTACGGGTTTCTCTCCGAGAACGCCGACTTCGCGGCGGCGGTGATCGGCGCCGGCCTGACCTGGATCGGGCCGACGCCGCAGGCGATCCGCGACCTCGGTGACAAGGTCACCGCGCGGCACCTCGCGCAGCGGGCCGGCGCTCCGCTGGTGCCCGGCACCTCCGAGCCGGTGAGCGGGCCCGACGAGGTGTTGGCCTTCGCGGCCGAACACGGGCTGCCGGTGGCGATCAAGGCGGCGTTCGGCGGCGGCGGCCGGGGCCTCAAGGTGGCCCGGACGATGGAGGAGATTCCGGCGCTCTTCGAGTCGGCGACCCGGGAGGCGCTGGCCGCGTTCGGCCGGGGCGAGTGCTTCGTCGAGCGTTACCTGGACCGTCCCCGGCACGTCGAGGCACAGATCCTCGCCGACCGGCACGGCAACGTCGTGGTGGTCGGTACCCGGGACTGCTCGCTGCAACGCCGGCACCAGAAGCTCGTCGAGGAGGCGCCCGCGCCGTTCCTGACCGACGAGCAGCGGGCGGAGATCCACGCCAGCGCGAAGGCGATCTGCCGGGAGGCCGACTACCACGGCGCCGGCACCGTGGAATACCTGGTCGGCGCGGACGGCACCATCTCCTTCCTGGAGGTGAACACGCGCCTCCAGGTCGAGCACCCGGTGACCGAGGAGACCGCCGGCATCGACCTGGTCCGGGAGCAGTTCCGGATCGCCTCCGGCGAGAAGCTGCGGCTCGACGCCGATCCGGTCCCGCGCGGGCACTCGATCGAGTTCCGGATCAACGGCGAGGACCCGGGGCGGAACTTCCTGCCGGCACCTGGCACGGTGACCGCGCTGCGGCTGCCCACCGGACCCGGCGTACGGGTGGACACCGGCATCGTCGCCGGGGACGTGATCGGCGGGAACTTCGACTCGCTGCTCGCCAAGGTGATCGTCACCGGGGAGACCCGTACCGAGGCGCTGGAGCGGGCCCGCCGGGCCCTCGACGAGATGGTGGTGGACGGGATGGCCACGGCGCTGCCGTTCCACCGGCTCGTCGTCCGGGACCCGGCGTTCACCTCCGCCCCGTTCGCCGTGCACACCAGGTGGATCGAGACCGAGTTCGACAACACCGTGCCGGCGTTCGCCGGGGCCGTACCGCTCGACGAGCCGGCCGGCGCCCGGGAGACCGTCGTGGTCGAGGTGGCCGGCAAGCGGCTGGAGGTCAGCCTCCCCGCCGGCTACGCCACGGGTACGACCACAGCCGCCGGCCCGGCCGCGTCCGGTACCCCCGCTGCCGGCGCCCGACGGCCGGCTCGGCGCGCTGGCCGGTCCGGTACGGCGGGCGGGGTCGCCGCCGCCGGTGGAGACGCGCTGACCTCCCCGATGCAGGGCACAGTCGTCAAGATCGCGGTTGCCGAGGGTGACACCGTTGCCGAGGGCGACCTGATCGTCGTCATGGAGGCGATGAAGATGGAGCAGCCGCTGCACGCGCACAAAGCCGGCGTGGTGAGCGAACTGACCGCCGAGGTCGGCGCTGTGCTCACCGCCGGCGCCGCCATCTGCCTCATCCGCTGACCCACCCGACGATCGAACGACCGACGACCGAGCGACCACCCGGGACCGGTGGACCGGATGGAGAGGCCGGTCACGGGACCGGCGGGACTGTCGGGCCGGCTGGATCGTCCTCCGGCATGATGGCCAGGTGCGGTTCATCACCGGCGGGAAGCCCACCCAGGACCTGACCTACAACGACGTCTTCCTGGCCCCGGTCCGGTCGGCCGTGGAGTCCCGGCTCGACGTCGACCTGTCCAGCAGCGACGGGACCGGCACCACGATCCCGATCGTGGTCTCCAACATGACGGCGGTGGCCGGTCGGCGGATGGCCGAGACGGCGGCCCGGCGCGGGGCCCTGACGGTACTGCCGCAGGACATCCCGATCGAGGTGGTCACCGAGGTCGTCGGCTGGGTCAAGCAGCGGCACCTGGTGCACGACACCGCGATCACGCTCGGCCCGACCGACACCGTCGGAGACGCCATCCACCTGCTGCCTAAGCGGTCGCACGGTGCGGTGATCGTGGTCGACCCGGACGGGCGGCCGGTCGGCGTGGTGACCGAGGCCGACACGGTCGGGGTCGACCGGTTCGCGCAGTTGCGGCATGTGATGTCCACCGAACTGCACACCGTGCCCGCCGAGGCCGATCCCCGGACCGGGTTCGACCGGCTGTCCCGGGGCCGGCGGCGGCTCGCCCCGGTGGTCGACGTCGAGGGCCGGCTGGTCGGGGTGCTGACCCGCCGGGGCGCGCTCCGGGCCACGCTGTACCGGCCGGCGCTGGACGGCAAGGGCCGGCTGCGCATCGCCGCGGCGATCGGCATCAACGGCGACGTCGCCGGCAGGGCCGCCGCGCTCTTCGAGGCCGGGGTGGACACCCTGGTGGTGGACACCGCGCACGGTCACCAGGAGCGGATGCTCCGGGCGCTGCGGGCCGTGCGCAGCCTCGACCCGCCGGTCCCGGTGGCCGCCGGCAACGTGGTGACCGCGGAAGGGGTACGGGACCTGGTCGAGGCGGGTGCCGACATCGTCAAGGTCGGCGTGGGGCCGGGGGCGATGTGCACCACCCGGATGATGACCGGGGTGGGGCGGCCGCAGTTCTCCGCGGTACTCGACTGTGCCGCCGCCGCCCGGGAACTGGGCCGGCACGTCTGGGCGGACGGCGGGGTACGCCATCCGCGCGACGTCGCCCTGGCCCTGGCCGCCGGGGCGTCGAACGTGATGATCGGCACCTGGTTCGCCGGCACCTACGAGTCACCCGGTGACCTCTACACGGATGCCGACGGCCGGCGCTACAAGGAGAGCTTCGGCATGGCCTCGGCCCGGGCGGTCAGCGCGCGTACGGCCGAGGACAGCCCGTACGACCAGGCGCGTAAGGGGGTCTTCGAGGAGGGCATCTCCAGTGCGCGGATGTACCTCGACCCGAACCGGCCGGGCGTCGAGGACCTGATCGACGAGATCGTGGCCGGGGTACGCAGCGCGTGCACGTACGCCGGTGCCTCCGATCTCGCCGAGTTCCACGCCAACGCCGTGGTCGGGGTGCAGAGCGCCGCCGGCTACACCGAGGGGATGCCGCTGCCCACCAACTGGTGAGGTGGGCGGGGCGCAGCGGCCTGGTCGGGTGGGCGGGGCGCAGCGGCTCAGTCGGGCTTCGCGAAGAGTCGCCTGATCACCAGCCGGGCGGCGGCCTCCGGGTCGTCGCCGACCTGGTCGGTCCGGAGCACACCGCCCAGCCACAGGGTGGCGAAGCCGTGCACGATCGACCAGGCGGCCAGTTCGGTCTGTGCCGCCTCCGCACCGGCCGGCGGCGCCGGCAGCCCGGCCACCCCGGCCCGGAGTGCCGCTCGGGCCCGCTGTTGGGCGGCGGCGAGCCCGGCGTCGTCGCGGTGGAAGAGCTCCGGCCGGAACATCACCTCGAAGTGTGCCCGGTGACGCACCGCGAACATGACGTAGCCGACGCCGAGTTCGAGCAGGCTGCCGTCGGTCGCCTCCCGGACCCGGGCCAGCGTGTCGGCGAGCATCTCGTAGCCCTCGGTGGCGAACGCGGTGAGCAGCCCGGCCTTGTCGCCGAAGTGGTGCGCCGGGGCGGCGTGCGAGACGCCGGCCCGGCGGGCCAGGTCGCGCAGGCTGAGCGCGGCCGGTCCGGACTCCTCGATCGCGGTCGCGGCGGCGGCGAGCAACGCCCGGCGCAGGTTCCCGTGATGGTACGGCCGCCCGGCGGCATCCTCCTCGGTCATACCCGGCAGCATATCTTGCCGTTGACAAGATACCTCGCGTGAGCCAATCTTGATGCTGACAAGTTCCCCTACAGTGAAACGGACACCGTCATGGCGCCGCTGATCGCCCTCATCGCCGGCTCGCTCGTCGCCCGACTCGCCGGGCTCCTCGGCGTCGACGCGCTCGACGGCTGGCAGCCCGCCCTCCGGATCGGGCTCGCCCTGATGTTCCTGCTCACCGGCTACGCGCACTTCGCGCCGAGTCACCGCCGCGATCTCATCGCGATGGTGCCGCCGGTACTGCCCCGCGCCGCCCTGCTGGTCACCGCGACCGGCGTACTGGAACTGGCCGGAACGGTCGGGCTGCTCGTCCCGGCCAGCGCCCGCTGGACCGCGGCCGGGCTGGCGCTGCTGATGGTCGCGATGTTCCCGGCCAACGTCTACGCCGCCCGCCGCAAGCTGACCCTGGCCGGTCGACCGGTCACCCCGCTCGGCATCCGTACCGCCGAACAGGTGCTATTCGTCGGCGCCGCCCTGCTCGTGCTCCTGCTCCCCGACTGACCGGTCTGCGCCCCGCGGAAGCGCCCCGGGGGCCCGAGCAGGGCCCCCGAGCCGGTTCGACCCGCGACAGCGACAGCGGTGACGGTGGCGGTGGCGGTGCGGCGGTTCAGGGCAGAAGGTCCGCCGAGCGGTCGGCCACGATCCCGCTGACCAACCGCAGCGCGTCCGCCGCCGGCATCGGCTCCACCGACCGGCCGTCCCGCAGCCGCAGCGCCACCTGCCCGGCCGCCACCTCCCGGGCGCCGAGCACCGCCGCGTACGGGACCCGGCGCCGGGCGGCCTCCCGGATCCGGGCACCGAGTGATCCGTCGACGGCCAGCTCGGCCCGCAGCCCGGCGAGTACGCAGTCCCGCCGGAACGCCTCCGCCGCTGCCACCTGCTCCTCCCCGACCGGGAGCACATGCACCTGGACCGGGGCGTACCAGGCCGGGAAGGCTCCGGCGTGCACCTCGATCAGGTACGCGAAGAGCCGCTCCATGCTGCCGACCAGGCTGCGGTGCACCATCACCGGTCGCGCCCGCCGTCCCCGCCGGTCGGTGTAGCCGAGGTCGAACCGGGCCGGCTTGTCGAAGTCGAGCTGGATGGTGGAGAGGGTCGACTCCCGGCCCGCCGCGTCCCGGACCTGGATGTCGATCTTCGGTCCGTAGAACGCCGCCTCCCCCGGTGCCTCGACGTACGGCAGGCCGACCAGCGCCGCCCGGAGCAGGTCCTCGGCGCGCCGCCACTCCTCGTCGTCGCCGACGTACTTCTCACCCGGTCCGCGCAGCGACAGCCGGAACCCCGCCGGGCGCACCCCGAGTGCGGCGTGCGCCACCCGGATCAGCTCCAGCACCTCGGCGACCTCGGCACCGACCTGCTCCGGTGGGCAGAAGTTGTGCGCGTCGTTGAGTGAGATCGCCCGTACCCGGCTGAGCCCGCCGAGCACCCCGGACCGCTCCGGCCGGTACATCCCGCCCAACTCGGCGACGCGCAGCGGCAGTTCCCGGTAGGACCGGCCGCGGGCCCGGTAGACCAGGGCGTGGTGCGGGCAGAGGGCCGGCCGGAGTACGAACTCGTCGTCGGCCGAGAGCCGCAGCACCGGGAACATGTCGTCGGCGAAGTAGCCAAGGTGCCCGGAAAGTTCGAAGAGTTCGCGTTTGCCCAGCGGGGGCGAGTAGACGTGCTGGTACCCGGCCCGACGCTCCAGCTCGCGGACGTACTCCTCGACGCTGTGCCGGGCGGCGGCACCGGCCGGCAGCCAGACCGGCAGCCCCGCCCCGGACAGCGGATCGGCGTGGAACAGCTCCAGCTCGCGACCGAGCCTGCGGTGGTCGTGCATCTTCTGTCTCCCGGATCGGTACGGGCCCGGCGGCGGCTCCGGCCGGGATCGGCGCCGATCTGGTGCGCACGACGAAGCCCCGGAGCGGATCGCCCCGGGGCCAGTCGACGAGTGTGGTCTGCGTCAGCGCGGCACGCCGGGGTGTCCCGGCGTCGTCGTCTCGCTCATCGCGCTGCGCATGGCGGCCACCGTACTCCTGCCGGCCGCACCACCGCAGCACATTTCCCCCGCAGCACATTTCCACCCGCCCACGTCGCACCGCTCGCCGAGCGGGGTCGGGCAGTTCGCACTGCTGTCCGGTGGTCGTAGGAGGGCCGCCGGCGCGGGACCCGCCGGCGGCCCGGCGGCGAACCGCTTCGACCACCGGGAACGGGGGACCCGACGGGACACGGCTCACGCGCCGACAACGGTACGCCGACAGCCGCCCCGGCACCGCCCCGGAAACTATCCGTACCAACCCCCGCAGCCGCCCGAGGGCTCCCCCCGGGCCGGCTACTCCAGGCCGTGCAGCATCAACTGCCGCGCCGCCTCGGTGATCGACCCGGAGAGCGACGGGTAGATGGTGAAGGTCATCGCCAACTGGTCGACGGTGAGGTTGTTCTCCACCGCCATCGTGATCGGCAGGATCAGCTCGCTGGCGTTCGGCGCCACCACCACCCCGCCGACCACCTGGCCGCTGGCCGGCCGGCAGAAGAGCTTGACGAAGCCGTCCCGCACGTCGGCCATCTTGGCCCGGGCGTTCCCGGCCAGCGGCAGCATCACCTGGCGGGCCGGAACCCGCCCCGAGTCCACCTCGTTCTGCGACACCCCGACGGTGGCCAGCTCGGGGTCGGTGAAGACGTTCGCGGCGACGGTACGCAGCCGCAGCGGCGAGACCGCCTCGCCGAGCGCGTGCCACATGGCGATCCGGCCCTGCATGGCGGCGACGCTGGCCAGCGGCAGCACCCCGGTGCAGTCACCGGCGGCGTAGATGCCGGGCACGTTGGTCCGGGAGACCCGGTCGGTGCTGACGTAGCCGCCCGGGGCCACCGTCACGCCGTATTCGGTCAGGCCGAGGTCGGCGGTGTTCGGGACCGAGCCGACCGCCATCAGCGCGTGCGAGCCGTGCACCAGCCGGCCGTCGGCGAGTTCCACCTCGACCCCGTCGGCGGAGCGGCGGACCGCGTTCGCCCGGCTGTTGTTCAGGATCTCCATCCCACGGGCCCGGAAGACCTGCTCGATCGCCATCGCGGCGTCGGGGTCCTCGTGCGGCATCACCCGGTCGCGGCTGGAGACCAGGGTCACCTGCACCCCCATCGCCAGGTAGGCGCTGGCGAACTCGGCGCCGGTGACGCCGGAACCGATCACGATCAGGCGTTCCGGCAGCTCGGGCAGGTCGTACACCTGGCGCCAGGTCAGGATCCGCTCGCCGTCCGGCGCCGCGCTGGGCAGCACCCTCGGGTTGGCGCCGGTGGCGATCAGCACGGTCGAGGCGTCCATCGAGTACGTGGAGTCACCGTCCGACGGGGTGACCAGTACCCGGTGGGTGTGACCGAGCGTGTCCTCGCCGAGCCGGGCCCGACCGGAGACGAAGGTCACACCAGCCTTGATCAGCTTTGCCTGGATGTCGGCGGACTGGGCGAGGGCGAGCCGCTTGACCCGGCCGTGCACGGTCGGGGCGTGGACGGTGATCGCGTCCAGCCCGTCCGAGTGGACCCCGAACTCCTCGGTGTCCCGGTATCCGGTCACCACCTCGGAACTGGCGATGAAGGTCTTCGACGGTACGCAGTCGTGCAGCACGCACGCCCCGCCCGCGCCGTCGCTCTCGACCACCGTCACGTCCGCGTCCAACTGGGCGGCGACCAGCGCCGCCTCGTAGCCGGCCGGGCCCCCGCCGATGATCACAATCCGGCTCACAGTGCTCGCCCTCCGTCGCTGCTTCCAGTGACAATCTTGTTCAGAACCCGTCCGACACGCACGGTCGTATTCTCCCCCACCCCTCCACCGGGCTATCGTCATCGCCGTGCGTCATTACGCCGCGTACGGCTCAAACCTCGACCCGGCCCGGATGCGGGCCTACTGCCCGCACTCACCCATGGTGGGCACCGGCTGGCTGGAAGGCTGGCGGCTCACCTTCGCCGGTGAGGGGGTGATCGGCTGGGAGGGTGCCGTCACCACCATCGTCGAGTCGCCCGGCGACCGGGTCTTCGTCGCACTCTACGACGTGCACTCCTGGGACGCCGCCCAACTCGACGAGGTCGAGGGGGTGGCCTCCGGCACGTACCGGAAGCTGCACGTCCGGGTCGTCACCCTGGACGGTGAGGTCACCGCCTGGGTCTACGTCTTCGCCGGCTACGAGGGCGGGCTGCCCACCGCCTGGTACCTGTCGGAGATCGCCAACGCGGCCGAGAAGGCCGGCGCGCCCGACGACTACGTGGCCGAGCTGCGCTCCCGGCCCACCGGCACCGCCTCGGCCTGACCCGTCCGCCCACACCCGTCCGCGCACTACTCCGGCGCCGGGCAGGGGATCTCCACGGTCACCAGCGTCGGGCCGCCGAGCGGGCTCTGTACGGTGAGTACCCCGTCGAACGCGCCCAGTCGGCGCCGCACGCCGCGCAGCCCGGTACCCCGGGCCGGATCGGCGCCGCCCCGCCCGTCGTCGGCGACCGTGATCCGCAGTGCCGTACCGGTGTGCGTGATGTCGATCTCCACGGTGTTCGCCCCGCCGTGCCGGCTGGCGTTGGCCAGCGCCTCCAGCGCGCAGAAGTACCCCGCCGACTCCACCGGGGCGTCGAGCCGGCCGGGCAGCTCCCCGGTGACCCGTACCGGCACCGGACTGTCCAGCGCCACCGCCCGGAGCGCGTCCGGCAGACCCCGCTCGGCGAGTACCGGCGGATGGATGCCCCGGACCAGGTCGCGCAGCTCGGTCAACGCGGTCGCCGAGGCCTGCCGGGCCTGGGCCACCATCGCCTGCGCGGCCTGCGGATCCTCCTCGATCAGCCGTTCCACCCCGGCCAGGTTGAGCCCGACCGCGATCAGCCGGGCCTGCGCCCCGTCGTGCAGGTCCCGTTCGATCCGGCGCAGCTCGGCCGCCTGGGTGTCGACGGCGTCGGCCCGGGTCTCGGTCAGTTGCCGCACCCGCAGCGCGAGTTCGGCCGACCGGGTGGGTGCGAGCAGCAGCCGGTCGTACCGCAGGCGCAGCCGGAGCAGGGCCGGGGCGAGCAGCGCGCCGACGGCGGCCAGCACCAGACCGAACAGGGCACTGGTCCAGCCGGGGATTCCGGCGAGGTCCGGCACGGCGTGGGTGACGCCGTACCAGATGTACCAGGGAGTCACCCACTCGCCGCTGAGCAGCCCCAGCGGCACCGCCCACGGTGCCCACCACAGTGGCTGCGTGACCAGCCCGTAGAGCCCCAGCGAGACCAGGGCGGCCGGGACCAGGCCGAGCATTCCGAGCAGCGGGTTGGTGGCCATCCAGAGCTGGTCGCGCCAGAACGCCGGATCGCCGAGGGTCCACCCGTACGCCTGGGCCCGGATCGCCGCCGCCCGGTCGTCGTAGAGGGTCCGGCCGACCCGGTAGTGGCCGTCCTCCTCCCGGCGGGGCGGCGCGGGGTACGGCCGGTACGGCTCCGGGATCGTCGTACCGCCCCAGGCGTGGGCGTAGCGGCGGTAGCGGCTCACCAGCGGTCGGGTCAGCCGCGACACCTGCGGCGAGAGCCCGCCCCAGCTGAGCAGGAGGGTCAGCAGGTTCAGCGGGAAACCGCCGAACGCCGCGAGGCCGAGGCCGGCCAGGCCGGCGCCGTGCCAGGTCGCGGCCGACCACCGCTGCACCGGGCGGGCCAGCCCGGACCGGTGCCACCAGGACCGCTCCGACGGCTGGAGCAGCAGCCGGCTCCACCGGGCGTGCAGCCGCAGCGTCAGCGGCGCGACCGCGAAGCCGAGCACGACCAGCGCCGGCCCGACCACCAACGCCAGCGCCGGCGGCGGGGAGCCGACGACCGGGGCCGCGCCGCCGGTCAGCCCGAGCGCGCCGAGCCCGATCCCGGCCCCGGCCAGCACCGGCGGGACCAGCGTCGCCAGGCCGCCGGCGAAGGGCGTGAGGTGCAGCCAGGTCCACTCGCGGAGCAGCGCCGGGTCCTCGCTACGCCAGCTGAGTTCCATCAGGTACGCCGGGAGCCGGGGTGAGCGGTAGAGCTCGTTCTGGTACCCGTACCAGCCGTCGGCCCGGCGCTGCGGCACCGGCGGTCCCGGGCGGTGCTCGACCGGCACCGGGACGCCTCCCCAGGATCCGGCCAGCCGCCGACCCAGCTCCGCCAGCCGCTTGGCGGCCCGGGCCGCCGGCAGGTACGGCACGACCAGGGTGGCCGCCGCCACCAGCAGTACGGACATCAGCAGGCCGAGCAGGCCCAGCCCGGTCTGGGCGAGGTTGCGGACGAACGCGAGAGCGTACCGGCGCGACATGCGTCCAGTCTGATCGCCGGGCGCCTGCGGCGGACTGCTGCCAGACGCCGGGCCGGGGTGTAGTTACCTGCACCCCGGCCCGGCAGGTGGACGCATTACGGCGGAGCGCCGAAATTCCTAGCGTTTCTGCCATGACAGTCATCGAGGTCAGCAACCTGCAGAAGCGGTACGGCGACCAGGTCGCGGTCCGCGACGTCTCGTTCGAGGTACGGGCCGGAGAGATCTTCGGGATCGTCGGCCCCAACGGCTCCGGCAAGACCACCACGGTCGAGTGCCTGACCGGGCTGCGCCGGGCCGACGGCGGAACGATCCGGGTCTTCGGGCTGGATCCGGCCCGGGACCGCACCGAACTGCGCCGCCAGGTCGGCATCCAGCTCCAGGAGAGCCACCTGCCGGACCGGCTGAAGGTCTGGGAGGCGCTCGACCTTTACAGCTCGTTCTATCCGGAGCCGGCGGACTGGCGGGTGCTGATGGAGGAGCTGGGGCTGACCGCCAAGCGGAACGCGGTCTTCGGCAAGCTCTCCGGCGGGCAGAAGCAGCGGCTCTCCGTCGCGCTGGCCCTGGTCGGCAACCCCCGGATCGCGGTACTCGACGAGTTGACCACCGGGCTCGACCCGCAGGCCCGGCGGGACACCTGGCAGCTCGTCCGCCAGGTCCGGGACCGGGGCGTGACGGTGGTCCTGGTCACCCACTTCATGGACGAGGCCGAGCGACTCTGCGACCGGCTGGCCGTGATCCGGGCCGGTGAGGTGGTCGCGATCGACACCCCGGCCGAGTTGGTGGCCCGGGCCGAGGTGCCCGGTGTCGCGCGCCCCACCCTGGAGGACGCCGTCCTCGCCCTGACCGGTCCGACCGCCAGCAGCCCGAACTGACCCGGCCCAGCCACCCGAACCGAAGGATCGAGGAGACTCACATGAACGCCACCGCCCTGCCCGAGACCGTTCCGGCCGGCGCCGCCGGTCGGGCAGACCGACGCCGTACCGCCGGTCGGAGCACCGCCAGGCTGGTCGTCACCGAGGCGAAGCTCTTCGTCCGCGACCCGCTGGGCTCCTTCTTCGCGGTGATCTTCCCCGCCGCTCTGATCCTGATCCTGGGCAGTGCCATGCCGGGCTTCAACGAACCGAGTGCGGACGTCGGCGGCCGGAAGCCGATCGAGGTCTACCTGCCGATCGTGCTGGCCCTGGCGATCGGCACCGTCGCCCTGGTCAACCTGCTGGGCACGCTCGCCGCCAACCGGGAGAAGGGCATACTGCGCCGGCTTTCCACCACCCCGGTCTCGCCGGTCCGGTTGCTGGTGGCCCAGTTGGCGGTCAACGTGGCCGCGCTGCTCGTCGGCTCGGCGCTGGCGCTGCTCGCCGGTTGGCTGGTCTTCGGGATCGAGGCCCGGCCGAACGTACCCGGACTGCTCGCCGCCTTCGTGCTCGGCTCGGCCTCGATGGTCACGCTGGCCCTGCTGGTGGCCGCCTTCACCCCGACGAGCCGGGCCGCGATGGGCATCGGCAGCCTGGTCTACTACCCGATGCTCTTCGCGGCCGGTGTCTGGACGCCGGGCCCGCTGATGCCCGAGGCGGTACGCCGGATCGCCGACTTCACCCCGCTCGGCGCCGCCTCCCAGGCTCTCCAGGACACCTGGGCCGGCGACTGGCCGCAGCCGCTGCACCTGGCGGTGCTGGTCGGCTCCACCGCGCTCTTCGGTGGCCTGGCCGCGAAGCTGTTCCGCTGGTCGTGACCGCCCGGCCCGGCCGCCGGACGCCCGACGGTGCCGTGGTTCCGCCGCAGGCCGGCGGGGCCACGGCGGTCGCGTGCCCGGGGTGCGGTCAGTCCAGGTTGGGCGGTGACATCCGCACCCCGGTCAGCGCGGCGCCGAGCAGGCTGACCAGTTCCACCCGTTCCGCCGGGTCGAGCACGCCGTAGGCCTGTGCCACGATCCGGTCGGCCACCGACTCGGCCCAGAGCCGCCGCCGGACCAGCGGCCCGACCGGCGGGTACGGCGGCGACCAGCCGTACGCCACCGCGCCGGACTCGCCCTCCGGGCCGGCGAGGATGATCTCCATCGCCGTCATCCCGGCCGCGCGTACCGCCATCAGGCTTGCCCCGGAGTAGTACTCGAAGAGCAGGTGCAGCAGCACCGCCGCCCGCGCGGCCGGGGCGGCGTCCGCCGGTACCGGCATGCCGCGCCAGGCCGCGAAGAGCGGCATCCCGGTGGCGTCGGCGGCCACCACGACCGGCTCGACCAACTCGATCAGCCGGGCGATCGGCGGGAAGCCGGCCAGGTAGTCGATGCCCCAGCGGCAGCACTCGGCCCGGCTGACCTCTGCCACGGCGCTCGGGGTGGCCACCCGGACGGCGGTCTCCCAGCCGTCGGCGACGGCGTCGGGCGAGAGGATGCCGATCGCGGCGGCGACGGTCTCGGTGCGTACGTCGCCGAGGACCGCGCCGCGGCCGGTCACCAGGAACGCCCAGCCGGAGATGCCCATCTGGCGCGCCCGGCGCAACGTGCGGGGGCATTCGATGAACGCGCTGCCCAACTTCAGCACGGTCGGCCTGGCCGCACCAGCGGCCTGCTCGGGGGTCAACGACACTGCCTTCCGGTCGCAGTTCCGGGTTCCGCCCGCGTCACCCGGTTGAGTCTGCCTCGCGGACCGGCATTTGGGCAGCCCCGGCCGCCGCCGCGCCGAAGCGACTCGCCGGTCGTGTCCGGTCCGACCGGTCCGCGCCCCCGCCGAAGGGCTCCCGGGCGGGGGCCGAGGCGGAGGTGGCGGTGCCGGTCAGGGCGTGTCGTCGCCGTCCTCCGCCACCGCCTCGACCGCCGCCTGCACCTCGCCGGCCCGGCGCCGGGCGGCGACCGCACCACGCTCGGCGGCCCGCCGCGCCAGTTTGCGCCGGCCGGACTCCTGTTCGGCGGCGGTCCGGCGCCGTTCCAGTTCGGCCAGTTCGGACTCGATCGCCTGAAGTGCCGTCACCGCGTCCCGCTCGGCCGCCACCGCCGCCGCCAGCTCCGCCTCGGCCCGCTCCTGCCGGGTACGCGCCTCCGCCAGCGCCCGATCCAGGGTACGGCGACGGGCGGCCCGGGCGGACTCCTCGGCCCGGGCTGCCCGGGCGGCCGCCCGCTCGGCGGTCGAGGTGCCCCGCCCACCGGCACCCTCCGGTCGCGCCGTCCCGCCTCCGGTACGCCGGCCCCGCGCCCCGCCCGCCGTACCGGTCCGGGCGCCCCGGCCCGGCTCGGTGGACTCGTCGACGGTCTCCTCGGCGGCGTCCTCGTCCGGTTCGTCGACGGTGCCTCCGGTCAGCTCGTCGGTGTCCGGGCCGCCGACGATCAGGCGCAGCTGCGGGCGGGGTACCTCGCCGAAGCCGGCGTAGCTCGTCGCCCGGACCAGCCGGCCGGACCGGGCCTGCTCGGCGACCTCGACGTCGGCCAGCGCCGCGTTCAGGGTTGCCTCCACCTCGGCCAGTGGGAGCTTTCCGGCCGCCAGCCGGGGATCCGCCTCCTCGGCGAGCGCCCGGGCCTGGCCGACCAGCGCGCCCACCACGCCCCGGCGCTGCGCGGAGAGTTCCCGCAGCCGGTCGCCGCGCAGCTCCCGCTGGGCGCCGCGCAGCGCGGCGGAGAGTTCGACCAGTTCGGCCATCAGCTCCGGGCGGCGCAGCGCCAGCAGGTTCACCAGCCAGGCCGCCACGGTCGGCTTGCGCAGCTTGGCGATCTCCCGGGCCGTGGCCGGGTCACCGCCGGCCCGGGCGGCGGCGACCGCCTCGGAGCGGGCCGCGACGAAGCCGTCCGGCGGGGCGGCGTAGAGCCGTTCCACGAGGTCACGGGGGAGGCCGGGCATGGTCCTGATTCTCCGGTGTTCAGTCGCCGACGGGTGCGGGCGCCGGGCGGGCGGGGGTACCGCCGGCCGGTCCGTCGACTGTGGACGCGCACCTGGCCAGTCGCATCGAGACTCCTCGGTCACCGAATCGTGATGTCCCCAGCGCAGTCTGCCGGAACCGGGCCGACTTCGCGGCGCGTCTGACGGAACGCCTCTACGGGGGACGGACGAACGGAGGGGACATGACCAGACGAAGTGGGACCGCTGCCGGACGCGGCGGGATCCTGGCCGGGCCGGGGCATCGCCGGCTGGCCGGGCTGCTGGGTGCGGTGGCGCTGGCCGCCGCCCTGGCGCTGGCCGGCTGCGGTGCCGACGGGGGCGACGCCTCCGGCACCTCGGCGGCGGACGTCCCGGTGGGCGGCGCCGAGCAGGGGGCACAGCCCGGTGCGGCCGAGGTGCCGCTGACCGGGGGTGGGGAGCCACAGGCCGGCCAGCCGGCGAAGGAACCTTCCACCGATCTGGCGGTGGGCCAGCGGGCGATCGTCTACACCGGCTCGGTCACGGTGCGGGTGGAGGACGTGGAGGCGGCCGCCGCCCGGGCGGTGGGGATCGTGAGCGGGGCCGGTGGCTTCGTCGGCGGTGACAACCGGAGCAGTGACGCCGCGCGGTCCGAGGCGACCCTGCAACTGCGGGTCCCGGCCGACCGGTTCGCCACCGTGGTGGACGAGATCGCCCGGCTCGGCGAGCAGTTGCGCCGGGAGGTGAAGAGCGACGACGTCACCGAGGAGACCCTCGACCTGGACGCCCGGATCGCCACCCAGAAGGCGAGGGTGGAAAGCGGCCGGCGGCTGCTGGCCCAGGCGAAGTCCCTGTCCGAGCTGGTGATGCTGGAGAGCGAGCTGGCCAAGCGGGAGGCGGACCTCGCCTCGCTGGAGGCGAAGAAGCGTCGGCTGGCCGACCTGACCGCGCTCTCCACGGTCACCGCCGTGCTGCTCGGGCCGAACGCGCAGGTGCCGGAGGACGACGAGCCGGCAACCGGGTTCCTCGCCGGGCTGAAGGCCGGCTGGGACGCGTTCGTGCTGTCGCTGCGGGTCCTGCTGACCGTGCTGGGTGCGCTGCTGCCGTGGGCCGTCGGGCTGGGCCTGCCGGTGCTCGGGGTGGTCTGGCTGGTCCGCCGGCTCCGCAGCCGGCGCTCCCGGACGGGGCCGCCGACCCCGCCCCGGACCGCGCCCACGGTCCCGGCCCAGGCGCCGGCCCGACCGGACTGAGCCCTTCTTCCGGGTACGCCGGGTGCCGCCGCTGCGGTACCCGGCGGTTCCGGGTCAGTCGGCCAGGGCCTTGAGCGCGGTCTGCACCAGCAGCCGTACGCCGACCCCGATGGCCCGCTCGTCCACGTCGAACGTCGCCCGGTGCAGGTCGACGTTGGCCGCCGCCCGCCCGACGCCGAGTCGGGCCAGCGCGCCCGGTACGTGCTCCAGATACCAGGAGAAGTCTTCGCCGCCCATGCTCTGCGGGGTTTCGGCGATCCCGGCCGGGCCGGCCGTGGTCGCCGTGGCGGCGGTCAGCACCCGGATCGCCCCGGCGTCGTTGACCACCGGCGGGCGCCCGCGCAGGTACTCGATGTCCACGGTGGCGCCGGTCGGGGCGATCACGTCCCGGACCACCTGGGCGACGATCTTCGGCGCCTGGTCCCAGGTGTCCCGGTCGAGCACCCGGAGCGTGCCGGCCGCCATCGCCTCGTTCGGGATGACGTTGTACTGGGTACCCGCCGACGCCTGGCCGAAGACCAGCAGCAGTCCGCTGTTCGCCGGCACCCGACGGTTGACCAGTGCCGGTACCTCGGTGACCAGCCGGCCCAGCGCGTCGACCAGGTCCACGGTCAGGTGCGGCCGGGCGGTGTGTCCGCCCGGTCCGGCCAGCCGGACGGTGATGTTGTCCGCCGCCGCGGTGATCGGGCCGACCCGGAGGCCGACCTGCCCGACCGGCAGGTTGGGGTCGCAGTGCAGGGCGAAGATCTGGGTCACGTCGGCCAGCCCGCCGGCCTCGATGACCTCCAGCGAGCCGCAGGGCAGGATCTCCTCGGCCGGTTGGAAGATCAGCCGGACCCGCCCGTCCAGCTCACCCCGCCGGGCGAGCTGGGCCAGCAGCAGGCCCGCCCCGAGCACGACCGTGGTGTGCACGTCGTGCCCGCAGGCGTGGCAGGCACCCTCCACCGTGGACCGGTAGGGGACGTCCTTCACGTCGGTCAGTGGCAGTGCGTCAAGATCGGCCCGGAGTGCGACCACCGGTCCGGACGCCCGCCCGTCGATGTCGCAGATCACCCCGTTGCCCTTCGGCAGCAGGCGCGGCTCCAGGCCGGCCAGCGCCAGTTCCCGGGCGATCAGCGCGGCGGTGTCGAACTCGCGGCCGGAGAGTTCCGGGTGGGCGTGCAGGAACCGGCGGGTCGCGATCAGGTCGGGCAGCCGGACGTCGAGCATCCGGTCGAGCCCGAAGGGCAGGGGCTCGGCCCCGGGCGGCGTCTCGGATTCCGACGACGCCGGCTGGCTGCCGGTCGGCAGTTGCAACGCACTCGTCACGTCGAATTCTCGATCACTGTGGATGGGATGGGACTCGGACAGCCTAGACCGCCGACGGTGACGCTGCGCAACCTCGTTCTGGTAGTGATCAGACAGCACAGCGTCACGAAAGCCCTGGTAGGAGCGCTCGGCAGAGTACGGAGGGCTACCTATCCCGCCATCAGACCCCGCCATCTGTGCCACACCTCCTACAACGCGTGACGGTTTCACCGGTCACGATCTAGCTCGGCAGCAACGCCACCTGCCCGAATTGTCGAGTTGTCCGACGGTCCTCGGGCAGACGAGGGTGGAACACCACCGGGTGGGGTGGCGGGGGTCCCCAGGGTGACAGTCGGTGTCAACCGGGCCGCGCACTGGCTGTCCGTCATCTGCCGGCGGGGCCCCGCCACCTCCCGATACCCGAAAAACCACGCCGGCACTCCACAGGCCGCCGATCACCCGAAAGGGGCGCCTGCCCAGCGGGCGGAGAAGCCGCCCGAAGATCTTCGCCGCGGTCGCGGACGGTCAGAACCGGTCGCTGGGCCGGTACGTCCCCCATACCTCGCGCAGCACGCCGCAAACCTCGCCCACGGTGGCCCGGGCCCGCAGCGCCTCCTTCATCGGATAGAGCACGTTCCCCGTACCCGAGGCGGCCGTGCGCAGGTCGGCGAGGGCGCGCTCGACGGCGGCGCCGTCCCGGTCGGCCCGCAGCCGGGCCAGCCGCTCGCGCTGGGCCGCCTCGATCGCCGGGTCGACCCGGAGCGGCTGGTACGGCTCCTCCTCGTCGACGGTGAACCGGTTGACCCCGACCACCACCCGGTCGCCGGACTCGATCTCCTGCGCCACCCGGTACGCCGACGACTCGATCTCGCGCTTCTGGAAGCCCACCTCGATCGCCTCCACCGCCGAGCCGTACTCGGCGACCCGGGCCATCAGCTCCCGCACCCCCGCCTCGATCTCGTCCGTCATCGACTCCACCACGTACGAGCCGGCGAACGGGTCCACGGTGGCGGTCAGGTCGGTCTCGTACGCCAGCACCTGCTGGGTACGCAGCGCCAGCCGGGCCGCCTTCTCGGTGGGCAGCGCGATCGCCTCGTCGAAGCTGTTCGTGTGCAGCGACTGGGTGCCGCCGAGCACCGCCGCGAGCCCCTGCACGGCGACCCGGACCAGGTTCACCTCCGGCTGCTGGGCGGTGAGCTGCACCCCGGCGGTCTGGGTGTGGAAGCGCAGCATCAGCGACTTCGGGTTCTTCGCGCCGAACTCGTCCCGCATCAGGTTGGCCCAGATCCGCCGGGCGGCCCGGAACTTCGCCACCTCCTCCAGCAGGGTGGTCCGGGCCACGAAGAAGAACGACAGCCGGGGCGCGAAGTCGTCCACGGCGAGACCGGCGGCGAGCGCCGCGCGGACGTACTCCAGGCCGTTGGCCAGGGTGAAGGCGATCTCCTGCACCGGGGTCGCCCCGGCCTCCGCCATGTGGTAGCCGGAGATCGAGATGGTGTTCCACCTCGGCACCTCCTCGCGGCAGTAGGCGAAGGTGTCGGCGACCAGCCGCAGGGAGGGCTTGGGCGGGAAGATGTAGGTGCCCCGGGCGATGTACTCCTTCAGGATGTCGTTCTGGATCGTGCCGTTCAGCGCCGAGCCGGGCACCCCGGCCTCCTCCGCCACCAGTTGGTAGAGGAGCAGCAGCACCGAGCCGGGGGCGTTGATGGTCATCGAGGTGGAGACCTTGTCCAGCGGGATGCCGCCGAAGAGGGTGCGCATGTCGTCGACCGAGTCGATCGCCACGCCGACCTTGCCGACCTCGCCGTGCGCGATCGGGTGGTCGGAGTCGTAGCCCATCTGGGTGGGCAGGTCGAAGGCGACCGAGAGACCCATGGTCCCGGCGGCGAGAAGCTGGTGGTAGCGCGCGTTGGATTCGGTGGCGGTGCCGAAACCGGCGTACTGGCGCATGGTCCACGGCCGCGAGGTGTACATCGTCGGGTAGACGCCCCGGGCGTACGGGAACTCACCGGGCGCACCGAGCCGGGTCTCCAGATCCGCCGGTACGTCGGCGGCGTCGTAGACCGCCTTGATCGGGAAACCCGACTCGCTCGACCGACCTTCACTCATGACCGGCATGGTAGGCCCGACCCGCTGACCTGGCTCCGCTGGGCCGAATCGGCACCGCCGCAGCGCCGCCGGAGGTGTCCCGGCGGGCTCGACCGGACGTCGATGCCCCGGTGAGCGGACCGGTACGCCCCGTCGACAAACCCGAACGCATGGTGAGGCGGTCGACACGTACGGTCGAGTTCTCGGGAACTACGGCGGTTGTCTTTCCCTTCTGCGGTCGGAACCCGCAATATAGGGGGGTTCTGTCCTGTGCCCCCTCGATTCTCTTCGGTGGCTTTTCTGTGACTCAGATCCCGACGTGGAGTGGCGGACCGGCCAATCCCACCAACGGACGTGCGGCACCCGGCATCACCATCGGCGGTCGGTACTCGTTGCGGGCGGCGGTCGGCCACGGCGGCATGGGCACCGTGTGGCGCGCGGCCGACACCCTGCTGCGCCGCGACGTGGCGGTGAAGGAGGTCGTACTCCCGCCAGGGCTGGCCCCCAGCGACCGCGACGCGATGTACGAACGCACCCTCCGCGAGGCGCGGGCCGCGGCCGCCCTGCAACACCCGGCGGTGGTGCAGGTCTACGACGTGGTCACCGAGGGCGGTCGGCCGTGGATCGTGATGGAGCTGCTGGACGCGCGCAGCCTCGCCGACATGGTGATCGAGGACGGACCGCTGGCGCCGCGCGCGGTTGCCAAGATCGGCATCGCCCTGCTCGGCGCCCTTGAGGTGGCGCACGCGATCGGGGTACTGCACCGCGACGTCAAGCCGGCCAACGTGCTGATCTGCTCCGACGGCCGCTGCGTGCTCACCGACTTCGGGGTGGCCCGGATGCCCACCGACGTCCAGCTCACCACCCCGGGCATGGTGCTCGGCTCGCCGCACTTCATCTCGCCGGAACGGGCCATGGGCCAGGACTTCGGTCCGCCCAGCGACCTCTTCTCGCTCGGCGTCACCCTCTACACGGCGGTCGAGGGGCGGCCGCCGTTCGACAAGGGTGACCCGATCGAGACCATGCACGCGGTGGTGGAGGACCCGCCGGCCCCGCCGGTCCGGTCCGGGGCGCTGACCCGGGTGCTGCTCGGGCTGCTGGAGAAGGATCCGGCCCGCCGGCTCGACGTGACCGCCTCCCGCACCATGCTCCGCGAACTGCTGGCCGGCCCGCTGGCCAGCAACGCCGCCGGGCACATGGTCACCGACCCGTACGCGGTGGTGCCGAGCCAGCGCTCGCCGTGGCAGCAGCCCGCGGGCGCCCCCCAGTCACCGGCACCGGCCGGAGCCCAGCCCAGCCGGCCGGCGACCAACGGCGAGATCGGCGGCTCGGCCATGCTCGCCCCGGGCGAGTCCCTGACCGAGCGGATCGCCCGGAGTTCCCGCGACGCCGCCGGCTCCAACCGGCCCCCTGCGGCCGGCGCCGACCCGCTGGACACCCCGACCGGGGCGATGCCGGGCTCGGCCGGCCGGCGCGGCGGGCCGCTCAACACGCCGACCGGGGCGATGCCCGGAACCGGCGGCCGGGGCGGCACCGTGCACACGGCCAGGGGTGGCGGTGTGGGCCGTGGCCTGGCCGGCGCCCGGCAGGCCGGCGACTCGGTGGTCAGGACGGTCCAGGGCTGGCCCCGGAAGATGCAGCTCGCCGTCGCCGGCGGGGTCGCCGCGGTACTGCTGGTCAGCATCGTGGCGCTCTCGCTCGGCGGTGGCGACGACCCGGCCGACACGCCTACGCCGCAGGCCGGACCGACCAGCGAGGCCCCGGTGCCGGCGTCCTTCGCCACCCAGTCGCACAGCGCGAAGGGTGTCTCGGTCAACGTCCCGAAGGGCTGGAAGAAGAGCGGGGCCGGGGTCTACACCGACTACACCGACCCGGAGGACAGCGGCCGGCGGGTCCGGATCCTGGTGGAGTCCGGCAGGACCCCGATGGGCTTCATGAAGGTCGCCGAGGGCGGGCTGAAGAAGAACGGCAGCAGCTGCAAGAAGCCGTACACCCAGGTCGCGCTCCAGGAGGTCGAGGTCGCCGGCAAACCGGCAGCCGAGCTGGAGTACACCTGCGGGGAGGGATCGGGCAAGCGGCACGGGGTGTGGCGGGCGATCACCGAGGACGGCAAGGCCTACTCCTTCTACCTGACCACCCCCGATGCCCGGTTCGAGGAGAGCAAGCCGATCTTCGACGAGATGGTCAAGTCGTTCCGGCTCGGCAGCGCCGGCTGACGCCTCTCCATCCGGCCCCGGCTCCGGCGTACACCACGCCGGGGCGGGGCCGGACTGCGTCCGGGGGCGGCCGGCGTGCTATCACAGTCCGATGGTGGCGAAACCGAAGCAGCCCGACGGCGCATCCCGGGACGGGTCCCCCGACGAGCTGACCGGGCTGCGGGCCCGGGCACAGGCGTGGCTCGACGACGACCCCGATCCGGCGACCCGGGACGAGCTGCGCGGGGTACTCGACCGGCTGCCGGCGAGCGCCGCCGAGCTGGCCGACCGGTTCGCCGGACCGCTCACCTTCGGCACCGCCGGGCTGCGGGGTCCGCTGCGGGCCGGCCCGAACGGGATGAACCTGGCCGTGGTCACCGCGGCCGCGGCCGGGCTGGTCGGCTGGCTCGCCGCCCGGGACGCGTCCGGGCCACTGCTGATCGGGTACGACGCCCGGCACGGCTCGAAGGAGTTCGCCGAGCGGACCGCCCGGGTGGCCACCGGGGCGGGGCGGCCGGCCCTGCTGCTGCCCCGGCCGCTGCCGACCCCGGTGCTGGCGTACGCGGTCCGGGCCCTCGGTGCGGTCGCCGGGGTGATGGTCACCGCCAGCCACAACCCGCCGCAGGACAACGGCTACAAGGTCTATCTGGGCGCCTCGACCGGCGGCCCCCGGGGGGCGGGGGCGCAGATCGTGCCCCCGGTCGACGCCGAGATCGAGGCGGCGATCCGGGCGGTCGGGCCACTGGCGGCGGTGCCGTTGGGCGAGCCCGGGAGGGTGCTCGGTGACGACACGGTCGCCGGGTACGTCCGGGCCACCGCCGGGCTGATCGACCCGGACGGGCCGCGCGAGCTGACCGTGGCGTACACCCCGCTGCACGGGGTGGGTGCCGCCGTGCTGACCTCGGTCTTCGCCCGGGCCGGCTTCGGCGTGCCGGGAATCGTCGCCGACCAGGCCGAGCCGGATCCGAACTTCCCCACCGTCTCGTTCCCCAACCCCGAGGAGCCGGGCGCGACCGACAGGCTGGTCGCGCTGGCCCGGCAGATCGGGGCGGACATCGCGCTGGCGAACGACCCGGACGCCGACCGGTGCGCGGTGGCGGTCCCCGACCCGGTACGCGGCTGGCGGATGCTGCACGGCGACGAGGTGGGGATACTCCTGGCCGACCATCTGGTCCGGCAGGGCCGCACCGGCCTGTACGCCACCACGATCGTCTCGTCGTCCCTGCTCCGGACGTTGTGTGCGGCGCGTGGCGTGCCGTACGGCGAGACGCTGACCGGGTTCAAGTGGATCGTCCGGGCCGAGGCCGGTGACGCCGAGCTGACCTACGGCTACGAGGAGGCCCTCGGCTACTGCGTCGCCCCCGACCAGGTGCGGGACAAGGACGGGATCAGCGCCGCGCTCACCTTCGCCGAACTGGCGGCGACGCTCAAGGCGCAGGGGCGGACCGTGACCGACCGGCTCGACGAGTTGGCCGGCGAGTTCGGGGTGCACCTGACCGACCAGCTCTCGGTCCGGGTCGACGACCTGGGCGAGATCGGCAAGACGATGGCCTACATCCGGGGGAAGACCCCGAAGACGCTGCTCGACGAGCCGGTGACCTCGGTCGAGGACCTGGCTCCGGCGGCCGACGTGCTGATCCTGCGTACCGACTCGGCCCGGGTGGTGGTCCGGCCGTCCGGGACCGAGCCGAAGCTCAAGGCGTACCTGGAGGTGGTGGAGCCGGTGGTCGACGGCGACGTGCCGGCGGCCCGGGAGCGGGCCGCCGCCTCGGTGCGCGCGCTGCGCACCGAGACCGCCGCGGCCCTCGGCATCTGGTAGCCGCCACCCGCCGGTGCGGTGCCGGGCCCGGGCGGCCGGCGGTCAGCGCCGGCTGCCCAGTGCGGCGTCGATTGCCCGGGAGAGTGCGGCGATCACCAGTGCCACCGAGGGGCGGATGGTGGACTCCTCCAGGCTTCCCCCATCGGTGAAGCCCGCACTCCGGGCGATCTCGGTCAGCCGCTTCCGGGCGTCCTCGGCGGCCGGCCCGGTCAGTCCGAGGCTCGGCTGCACCCGGATCGCCGCCATCACCGCGGCGAGCGCGGCGGTCCGCTCGTCGGGTGCGGCCTCGCCGGTCAGCGCGGCCGTCAGTCGGCCCCGGATCTCGGCCTCGACCGAGGGGTCGAGCACCGGGTACCGGTGCACGTGGATGTAGCCGAGTTCGGTCTCGTCGACGTCGCTGATCACGCCCCGGGTGCAGAGGCCGCTCAGGATCCGGTCGCGCAGCCCGTGCCGGAGCCGCTGCACCCACGAGGCCGGGGTGTGCGGGGTGTCCGCCGCGATCCGCGCGAGCACGTCGTCGGCGATCGGGTCGCCGGTCGGCGTGGGGTCGGTGGCCACGATCGAACCGTCGGAGAAGGCGACCCGGCCGGCGAGCGCGAGATCGACCAGCACGGCGGCGGCCATGCCGAGGTCGAGTCCGATCCGGGAACCGGTCGCCTTGCCGGACTTATCGTCGTAGCCGAGCAGCAGCAACTCTTCGGCCAGCCCAACACCTGTCATGGCCCGGAACGGTAGCCGTTCCGCGCCAGCCGCGCATGCGTCCCGGCCGGACCGGTGGACGCGCGGCCCGGAATCCGGAATCGGTCGACGCGGAATCAGAACCGGGGCATGCCGCCGAACTGCCGGTCGCCGGCGTCACCGAGCCCCGGGACGATGAACATCCGGTCGTTGAGCCGCTCGTCGATCGAGGCGGTGACCAGGCGCAGCGGCAGGCCGGAGCGCTCCAGCCGCTCGATGCCGGCCGGCGCCGCGAGTACGCAGAGCACGGTGATGTCCGTGCAGCCCCGGTCGGCCAGCAGCCGGCAGCAGTGCTCCAGCGACCCGCCGGTGGCGAGCATCGGGTCGAGTACCAGCACCGGCCGGCCGGTCAGGTCGGTCGGCAGCGACTCCATGTAGGCGCGCGGCTCGTAGGTGTGCTCGTCCCGGGCCAGCCCGACGAAACCCATCGACGACTCGGGCAGCAGGCCGAGCGCCGAGTCGGCCATGCCCAGCCCGGCACGGAGCACGGGTACCAGCAGGGGCGGGTTGGCCAGCCGGGTGCCCTGGGTGGCGGTCACCGGGGTGTCGATCGGGAACTGTTCGACCGGCAGCGAGCGCGCGGCCTCGTACACCAGCATGGTGGTGAGTTCGTGCAGCGCGGCGCGGAACGACGCCGAGTCGGTCCGGGCGTCGCGCATCACGGTCAGCCGCGTCTGGGCTACGGGATGGTCAACCACGAGTACGTCCACGGTCGCTCAACCTACCGCTAACCTCGGGCGGGACCGCGTCCCGGGCGCCCGGTCCCCGGGGCGGCGACGCCGGCACCCGACCGGCGGCTATGGCCAAGATCACAGGCTCGGGTCGGTGCGTAGACTTGCCGCCATGACGGCGACAGCGGCGTCGGCGCGCTCCGACCTGACCGAGGTGGGGCGTTCCGAGGCGACCCTACGGGCCTTCCTGCACGGCCTACCCGGCGTGGACCAGGTCGGCGCGGAGCAGCGGGCGGCGATGCTCGGCACCCGCTCGATCAAGACCACCGCCAAGGCGTGGGCGATCGACCTGGCGATCCGGATGGTCGACCTGACCACGCTGGAGGGCGCCGACACCCCCGGCAAGATCCGCGCGCTCGCCGCCAAGGCGCTCCGCCCGGACCCGGCCGACCCGTCCTGCCCGCCGGTCGCCGCCCTCTGCGTCTATCCGACGATGGTCCCGGTGGCCGCCGAGGCGCTCTGGGGCCCGACCGCCCGACCGGCCGGCGACGCGGGCCGGGTGCACCTGGCGAGCGTCGCCACGGCGTTCCCGTCCGGGCAGGCGCCGCTGGAGGTCCGGCTCGCGGACACCCGCTCGGCGGTGGCCGCCGGGGCGGACGAGATCGACATGGTGATCAACCGGGGCGCCTTCCTCTCCGGTCGCTACCAGGAGGTCTACGACGAGATCGTCGCGGTGAAGGCCGCCTGCGGGGACGCCCACCTCAAGGTCATCCTGGAGACCGGCGAGCTGGTCACCTACGACAGCGTCCGGCGGGCCTCCTGGCTGGCCATGCTGGCCGGCGCCGACTTCATCAAGACCTCCACCGGCAAGGTGCCGGTGGCCGCGACCCTGCCGGTCACCCTGGTGATGCTGGAGGCGGTCCGGGACTTCCGGGACGCCACCGGCCGGCAGGTCGGGGTCAAGCCGGCCGGCGGGATCCGGACCACCAAGGACGCGGTCAAATACCTGGTGCTGGTGAACGAGACCGCCGGCCCGGACTGGCTGCACCCCGACCAGTTCCGGTTCGGCGCCTCCAGCCTCCTCAACGACCTGCTGATGCAGCGCACCAAGTTGACCACCGGCGTCTACTCCGGTCCCGACTACTTCACCCTGGACTGACGATGTTCGAATACGCCCCGGCGCCGGAGTCCCGCGCCGTCGTGGACCTGAAGCCGTCGTACGGGCTCTTCGTCGACGGCGAGTTCGTCGAGCCGGGTGACGGCGGCACGATCAAGTCGATCAACCCGGCCTCCGAGGAGGTGCTCGCCGAGGTCGCCGAGGCCGGCCCCGCCGACGTGGACCGGGCGGTCCGGGCGGCCCGCCGGGCGTACGACGAGGTCTGGGGGCCGATGCCGGGCCGGGACCGGGCCAAGTACCTGTTCCGGATCGCCCGGATCATCCAGGAGCGCTCCCGCGAGCTGGCCGTGCTGGAGTCGCTGGACAACGGCAAGCCGATCCGGGAGTCCCGGGACGTCGACCTCCCGCTGGTCGCCGCGCACTTCTTCTACTACGCCGGCTGGGCCGACAAGCTCGGCCACGCCGGCTTCGGCCCGGACCCGCGCCCGCTGGGGGTGGCCGGCCAGGTCATCCCGTGGAACTTCCCGCTGCTGATGCTGGCCTGGAAGATCGCCCCGGCGCTGGCCGCCGGCAACACCGTGGTGCTCAAGCCGGCCGAGACCACCCCGCTGAGCGCGCTGCTCTTCGCCGAGATCTGCCAGCAGGCCGACCTGCCGGCCGGCGTGGTCAACATCGTCACCGGGGCCGGCGGGACCGGCCGGGCACTGGTCGAGCACGACGGGATCGACAAGGTCGCCTTCACCGGCTCCACCGAGGTCGGCCGGCAGATCGCCCGCTCGGTCGCCGGCACCCGCAAGAAGCTCACCCTGGAGCTGGGCGGCAAGGCGGCGAACATCGTCTTCGACGACGCCCCGGTCGACCAGGCCGTCGAGGGCATCGTCAACGGCATCTTCTTCAACCAGGGCCACGTCTGCTGCGCCGGCTCCCGGCTGCTGGTCCAGGAATCGGTGTACGACGAGGTGCTCGCCTCGCTCAAGCGCCGGATGGCCCGGCTGCGGGTCGGTGACCCGCTGGACAAGAACACCGACATCGGCGCCATCAACTCGGCGGAGCAACTCGACCGGATCCGGACGCTGAGCGAGATCGGGTCGAGTGAGGGGGCCGAGCGCTGGTCCCCGCCGTGCGAGCTGCCGGACCGGGGTTTCTGGTTCGCCCCGACCATCTTCACCGGGGTCAGCCAGGCACACCGGATCGCCCGGGAGGAGATCTTCGGGCCGGTGCTCTCGGTGCTGACCTTCCGGACCCCGGCCGAGGCGGTGGAGAAGGCGAACAACACCCCGTACGGGCTGTCGGCCGGGATCTGGACCGACAAGGGTTCCCGGATCCTCTGGATGGCCGACCGGCTGCGCGCCGGAGTCGTCTGGGCGAACACGTTCAACAAGTTCGACCCCACGTCGCCGTTCGGCGGCTACAAGGAGTCGGGCTACGGCCGGGAGGGCGGCCGGCAGGGGCTGGAGGCGTACCTCGATGTCTGAACGGGTTGCGGTACGCAAGACGTACAAGCTCTTCATCGGCGGGAAGTTCCCGCGCAGCGAGTCGGGGCGGTCGTATCCGGTGCAGAACTCCAACGTGGCACTCGCCTCCCGCAAGGACGTCCGGGACGCCGTACTCGCGGCGCGGGCGGCGGTCAAGGGCTGGTCCGGCGCGACCGCGTACAACCGGGGGCAGATCCTCTACCGGGTCGCGGAGATGCTGGAGGGGCGCCGGGACCAGTTCGTCGGGCTGGGTGTGCCGGCCGGCGAGGTGGACGAGGCGATCGACCGCTGGGTCTGGTACGCCGGCTGGGCCGACAAGCTGACCCAGGTGTACGGCAACGCCAACCCGGTCGCCGGGCCGTACTTCAACATCTCGGCACCGGAGCCGACCGGGGTGGTCGGGGTGCTCGCCCCGGCCGAGCCGGCGCTGCTCGGGCTGGTCAGCGTGGTGGCCCCGGCGATCGTCACCGGCAACACGGTGGTGGTGCTGGTCGCCGAGGCGAGCCCGCTTCCCGCGATCACCCTCTCCGAGGTGCTGGCCACCTCCGACCTGCCCGGCGGGGTGGTGAACCTGCTCACCGGCCGGCCGGCCGAGACCGCGCCGTGGCTGGCCGGGCACATGGACGTGAACGCGCTCGACCTGACCGGGGTCGACGATCCGGGGCTCGCCGCCGAGCTGGAGCGGGCGGCGGCCGGCAACCTCAAGCGGGTACTCCGGCCGGCGGCCGGGCCGGTCGACTGGACCGCCGATCCCGGCATCGCCCGAATGACCGCCCTGCTGGAAACCAAGACCGTCTGGCACCCGAAGGGCGTGTAAGGAAGGGCCCCCGCATAGCGTTTTCTGTTGTAGAAGGGCCCCTTCCTAACACCTGTCACGGCAGAGCTGGCGTACGACGGCGGGTAGTAGAATTGCCGCGTGACGCGACTCGGTGATCTCGAACGTGCGGTGATGGAGGTGCTCTGGGACCGGGGCACCGGTGCCGGGGCGACCGTCCGCGAGGTCGCCGAGGCGTTGCGGGACCGTGAGCTGGCGTACACCACGGTGATGACGGTGCTCGACCGGCTGGCCGGCAAGGGCATGGTCGAGCGGGAGCGGGAGGGGCGGGCCTGGCGCTACCGGCCGGCCGCCAGCCGCGAGGCGCACATCGCCCGGCTGATGCTGGACGCCCTGGACCTGGCCGGCAGCCGGGACGCCGCGCTGGTCCGGTTCGCCCGCTCGGTGACCGGGACCGAGGCCGAGGTGCTGCGCGCGGCGCTCGCCGAGGAGGCCGACGACTTTCCGGCGGCGACCGACCGGCCGCCCGCCGCGGAACGGCAGGTCTGAGCCGATGCTCTACGCCGCGCACTTCGCGCTCGCCGTGCTGGCCTGTTATCTCGCCGCCCAGGTGCTGGCCCGTTCCGGCCGGCTGGGTGCGGGGTGGGCGTGGCACAGCCCCCGGGTCGCGATCGTCTGCTGGCAGTTCGTCGGGCTGGCGTTGGGGCTCTCCGCGATCGGGCTGCCGATCTCGCTCGGGCTCGCCCCGTACGGTCAGGGCACCGGCTCGGCACTTCGCTCGCTCGCCGGTGACCTCTTCGGCGGCGGCGACCTGCCACCCGGTCTGGGGGTGACCCATCTCGGCCTGGTCGGCATCGGGGTGGGCGTGGCGGTGGTGCTGCTCGGCTCGACGGCGCGCAGCCTGCTCGGCGCGCTTCGTGCCCAGCGCCGGCACCGGGACCTGCTGACCCTGGTGGCCCGGGACGACCCGGCCGCCCCCGGCGCACTGGTACTCGACCACCCCAGCGCGGCCGCCTACTGCCTGCCCGGGGTACGCCCGCAGGTGGTGGTCAGCGCCGGCACGCTGAGCCTGCTCGACCGGGCGCAGCTCGCGGCCGTACTCAGCCACGAGCGGGCGCACGCCGACGAGCGGCACGATCTGGTGCTGCTCCCCTTCACCGCGCTCTGCCGGGCGCTACCCGGGGTCGGCTGGGTACGCGCGGCACACGACGCCGTCGCCCTGCTGGTGGAGATGCGGGCCGACGACAAGGCCCGCCGGCTGCACGCCGACGGCCCGCTCGCCGCCGCGCTGCTGCGGTTCGCCAGCGCGGGCGCCCGGGTCACCCCGGCCGGCGCGCTCGGCGTCGCCGACGGTGAACTCGACGCCCGGGTGCAGCGCCTGCTGGAGGTACGCCGGCCGGGTCGGCTGCCCGGCGCGACCGCGCTGGTGCTGGCGACGGCCCTGGTCGCCCTGCCGGTGTCGCTGTTCCTGCACTGAGTCGTCGGGCATCTACTACATCTCGTAGTAAGCTGGCCCTGTCACGGAAGCTGCCCGAAAAGATGCGTGGGATATGGGTCTTCGACGGTCGCCGGCCAGGCCGGAGCGACGGGGCGATGCCGCCGGCACCGCCCCGGCTCCCGCCGTCGTCGATCCCGCCACCGGCCACACCACCGGCCCCGGCGCCGGTAGCGCCCCGGACTCTGCCACCGGCCGCACCACCGGCTCCGGCGCCGGGCGGCGTGCAGGTCGGTCCGGGCCGGCCGGGCGCCGGCCGGCCGGTGCGGCGGTGAGTCGCCGCCCGTTCGATCCCCGCCTGCTGCACCGGGTGCCCGGCGCACGGCGCCAGCTCGGACTGCTCGGCGCGCTCGGCGTCGTCGCCGCCGGACTCGTCATCGCCCAGGCCACCACCCTCGCCACCGTGCTGGCCGGGGCGGCCGGCGGGCACCTCGACCGGGTCGCGCTGGCCGGCTTCCTGGCCAGTGTGGCCGGCCGGGCAGCCCTGCTCTGGGCACAGGGCACCGTGGCCGCCCGGACCGCCGCCACGGTCAAGGCCACGCTCCGGGCCGACCTGCTCGCCGCCGTCGACCGGCGCGGACCGGCCTGGCTCTCCGGGCAGCGCGGCGGTCAGCTCGCCACCCTGGCCGGGCGCGGCCTGGACGCGCTCGACGCGTACTTCACCGGCTACCTGCCGCAACTCGTGCTGAGCGTCACGGTGCCGCTGGCCGTACTGGCCCGGCTGTTCTTCGCCGACTGGAGTTCCGCCCTGGTGATCGCGGTGACCCTGCCACTCGTCCCGATCTTCGGCGCACTGCTCGGCTGGCAGGCCCAGGCCGCCACCGAGCGCCAGTGGCGCCGGCTGGCACTGCTCGGCGGCCACTTCCTCGACATGCTGCGCGGACTGCCCACCCTGCACCTGTTCGGCCGGGCCTCCGCCCAGGTGACCGTGGTACGCCGGATGGCCGACCGGCACCGCCGCGCCACGATGAAGACGCTGCGGATCGCCTTCCTCTCCGCGCTGGTACTCGAACTGGTCGCCACCCTCTCGGTCGCCCTCGTCGCGGTGCCGATCGGCCTGCGGCTGCTCGGCGGCGGGCTCGCCCTACAGACCGCGCTGCTGGTGCTGCTGCTCGCCCCCGAGGCGTTCCTGCCGCTGCGCGCCGCCGGCAGCCAGTTCCACGCCAGCCAGGAGGGACTGACGGCGCTGGACGAGGCGCTGACCCTGCTCGGGCCCGAGCCGCCCGCCGGCACCACCGCCCGGACCCCCGCCGGACCGGCCGCCGTGCCGACCCGCGCCCCGGCTGGCGGGGACGGCGAACGCCCACCGGAGCAACCCGGCGAGATCAGGTTCGAGTCCGTGACCGTCGAATACCAGCGCGGCACCGCGCTGCGGGACGTCACCCTCACCATCCGGCCCGGCGAGCGGATCGCGGTGCTGGGGCCGAGCGGCGCCGGCAAGAGCACCCTGCTGCACCTGCTGCTCGGATTCGTCACCCCCAGCAGCGGGCGGATCACCGTCGACGGTACGGACCTGGCGACGCTGGACCTGGACCGGTGGCGCCGGCAACTGGCCTGGGTACCGCAGCGGGCCCACCTGTTCGGCACCTCGCTGGCCGACAACATCCGGCTCGGCACACCTGACGCGCCGATGGCGGCGGTCCGGGAAGCGGTCCGGGCCGCCGACCTTGCCGAGGTGGTCGCCGAGCTTCCCGAGGGTCTCGACACCCGGCTCGGCGAGCGCGGCCACGGGCTCTCCAGCGGGCAGCGGCAGCGGGTCGCGCTGGCCCGGGCCTTCCTCCGGGACGCCCCGGTCGTGCTGCTCGACGAGCCCACCGCCCGGCTCGACTCCGGTTCCGAGGCCGCCGTACTCGCGGCCACCCGGCGGCTGGTCGCCGGCCGTACGGCCGTGCTGGTGGCGCACCGCCCGACACTGCTGGCCGAGGCGGACCGGGTGTTGCGGGTCGAGGACGGACGGGTGACCGAACAGGAGCCGGTCGCGGCGCTGCCCCGGGAGGTGGTGGCGTGAGGCTGCGACCCGAACGGACCGTCTGGCGGCTGGCCCGCCCGTACCTCGGCCGGCTGCTCGGCGCCGGCCTGCTCGCCGCCGGTACCGAACTCGCCGGGCTCGCCCTGCTGGCGACCGCGACCTGGCTCCTGGTCAGCGCCGCCGGCCGGCCGCCGCTGGACACCCTCACCGTGGCGATCGTCGCGGTACGGGCCCTGGCGATCGGCCGGGGCGTGCTGCGCTACACCGAGCGGCTGGCCGGGCACGACGCCGCGCTGCGGGTCGTCACCGAGGTCCGGGCCCGGGTCTTCGCCGCGCTGGCGGCCCGGCGCACCGCCGCCCCACAGCGCTCCGGGGACCTGCTCAGCCGGCTCGTCTCGGACGTCGAGGCGGTGCAGGACCTGCTGCTCCGGGTGCTGGTGCCGGGGGCCGCAGCCGGCCTCGTGGGCCTGCTCGCCGTGCTCGGCGCGTCCGCCGTCGACCCGCTCGCCGGGCTGGCGCTGGCCGGCGGGCTGCTGCTGGCCGGAGTCGTGCTCCCGGCGCTGGCGGCACTGCTCACCCGGCGTACCGCCGACCGGGTGGCGCCGTTGCGCGGCGCGCTCGCCGGGGACGCGTTGGACCTGACCGCCGGCGCCGCCGACCTGGCCGCGTTCGGCGCGACCGCGGCGGCGCTGGACCGGGCGGACGCCCGAGCCCGCGAACTCGCCGGGCTGGAGCGCCGGACGGCGGCGGTGGGCTGGGCCGTCGACGGTCTCGGGGTACTGGTGGCCGGTGCGACCAGTGCCGCCGTGCTGACCGTGGCACTGCGGGCGGGCGTCTCCGGGGTACTCGTCGGGGTCCTCGCGGTCGGCACGCTCGCCGCCGTCGAGGCGGCCCTGGCGCTGGTCGGTGCGGCCCGGCACTGGACCCGGCTGCGTGCCGGGCTGACCCGGGTGGCCGACCTGCTGGTGGAGGCCCCGGCGGAGTCGACCGGCGGGCCGGCGGCGCCCTCGGGCGCCGAGCCCGGTGCCGGTGCGGCGGAGGCGGCCCGACGCTGGCACTGCCGGGTCGAGGGGGTGAGCCTGCGGTACCGTCGCCCGGGCCCGCCCGCGCTCGACGGGGTGAGCCTCGACCTTCCGGCGGGGAGCCGGATCGCCGTCGTCGGCCCGAGCGGTGCCGGCAAGAGCAGCCTGCTCGCCGTACTGACCGGGATGGTCCGGCCGGACCAGGGCCGGGTTCTGCTGAACGGGGTCGACCTGCCCGACCTGCCCGTCGACCGGCTGCCCCGGATCGTCGGCGGGCTGCTCGCCGAGGCACACGTCTTCCACGCCACGGTCCGGGAGAACCTCCTGCTCGGCCGGACCGCCGCGCCCGACGACCCGGCCGGCGCGACCGACGACGACCTGGCCGGGGCGGCCTCGGCTGCCGGCCTGCTCGACTGGGTACGCCAGCAGCCCGCCGGCTGGGACACGATGGTGGGCGAGGACGGCGGTCAACTCTCCGGCGGGCAACGGCAACGGCTGCTGCTGGCCCGGGTCCTGCTCGCGGCGCCGGCCGGCGTCCTGGTGCTGGACGAGCCGACCGAGGGGCTCGACCCCGGCGCCGCCGACGCGGTGCTCGGCTCGGCGACCGCGCACGCCGGCCCGGACCGCACGGTGGTACTCGTGACGCACCGACTATCCGGTTTGGACCGGTACGACGAGGTCGTCGTCCTCGACCAGGGGCGGATCGTCGACCGGGGCAGCCACGCCGAACTGGTCGCACGACCGGGCTGGTACCGCGAGCAGTGGCTACGCCAGACCGGCGCGGAACAGGACTATCTGGCGCTCGGCGCCTGAGCCCGGCACCGGCACCGGCACCGGCACCGGCACCGGCACCGACGCCTCAGGCGGGTGCGCCCGGAGTGGGCGCTCCGCCGAGGAACTGCCCCACCGTCGAGCTGAACTCCTGCCAGCTCGTCCGCTCGCCCGCCAGGGCACGCTGCCCGGCACCGGTAAGCTCGTAGGTCCGGCGCTCGCGGCCGTTGACCGTGCTCCAGGCGCTGCTGACGTATCCGGCCCGCTCCAACCGGCGCAGTGCCGGGTAGATGGTCCCGGTGGGCAGATCGAGCACACCGCCGCTGCGGGCCCGGAGCGCCTCGATGATCGCGTAGCCGTGCAGCGCCCCCCGCTCCAGCACCGCGAGCAGCAGCGCATCGAGGTGGCCGTGCAGCGCCTGGGCGTTCATAGGTAGTAAGCCTACTAATATATGCGGCGAAGTCCAACGGGGTGCCGGCATCCACGCCCGCCGCCGGCCTACTAGGGTGTGTGCGCAGAGTCACCGATCCGCCGGCACCCTCGCCGGGTCGGGTGCCCACATCGAGCGCACACGGAGGTCAGCGTGGCCCGCCAGTCGTCCCACCGGCCCGAAACCGACGAGCCCGGAAACGAGCCCGCCGGAAGCGACGGGGCTGTCGACCCCGGGCAGATCGACGCCGGCTCCTCGGAAAGCAGCGACGACACCGCCGGTACCGGCGACGCCGCGGCGGCGTCCGGCACAGCGGACCGTTCGCTGTGGGAAGAGGTCCGGATCGACCCGGTCGAGATCGCCCTCCCCTCGGGCTCCGGCTACACCCTGCGGGCGTACCGCCCGGCGAGCGAACTGACTCTCACCGACATCGAGGACCGGGAGCACGACGACCTCTTCGCCAGCCGGTCCCGGCGGGCCGAGGTCGACGAGGACGAGGACGGCGACGACGAGACCGTCGTGATCCTCGACGAGGAGGTCGCCGACCAGTTCGCCGAGGCGGAGAAGGAGGAGGCGGAGCGGGACGGCAAGGCCGGAACCGACTCCGACGCCGAGGCGGCCGAGACGGCGGCCGAGGAGGAGGACGAGGGCGAGGAGGTGCCGGCCTTCCTCACGTACCGGGGGAAGTTGCTGCTCTTCAAGAGCCCTGAGGCTCTCGTCACATTCGTCAGGTCCGGCGCGCCGCACGATCTGGCCGACCTGGACACCTGGGACCAACTCGTCGAGCGGATCACCCCGGCCGACGTCGCCCCGCTTGACGAGGACTCCTACGAGCTCGACCTCGTGGTGGAGAACCTCCGTGGCGGGCACGACGTCTGGGACTCGACGCTGCTCATCGAGGCAGGTGAGGTGGCCCGCGACCTGGCCTACGCGCTCCGGCTCCCAGCCGTACTGGATATGCTGTCCCCCGGCTCCAGCCTGGACGACCTCGACGAGGCGCTCCGGGCCACCGTAGCCGGCGGCCTCGGCGGATTCCGGGGTCGGCGGCGACTCAAGAAAATCGGGGCACAAACCGCAAGTCTCGGGTGGCGCACGATTATCGGCAAGATCTCTGCCGCCGTGGACTGGCGCGACTGACCCCTTACCAGGGAGCATCAGTCTTTGGCACACCACTTGTGTCTCGGGAGGAGGACGACGCCGTGGCGCTCGTGCGGGTGTACTGCGGTCTGGCCTCTGCGGATGCGACGGGTCGGCCGGCTCCGGCCGGCGCGACGCTGACCTCCGCAGTGGTCGACGACGCAGGCAGACTGCTCCACGTCTGCGAGATCACCGATGACCCGGCTGGCTACGCCCAGCTCGGCGCGGTGCTCGTCGAACGGAGCAGCGGGCCGAGCGGCGTGGCCGTCGCGGCGGACAGCGACGACCACCTGGTCACCTCGCTGCTGAGCGCGGCCGGGCGTCCACTGGTCATCGCCGACGACGACTCCGTCGACGACTTCGCCGAACGGTTCGCCGACGACGAGTCGGCCGAGGAGCGGGAGTCCGCCCCGGCCGAGCGACGCGCCGTCGGGCTGGCCCGGGCGTTGCAGGCCGGCGCGCTCTCCGCGGCCACCCTGCCGCCGCCGCGCGAACTCGCCAGCTTCAAGCCGGTACTCGCCGCGCACGCCGCGCTCGCCAACGGCCGGCACGCCGCCGCCGTGGCCCTGCGCGAGGTGCTGCGCGAGCTCTACCCGGCCGCGCTGCGGGCGTACCCGGATCCGGCCGAGCCGGTCTCGCTGGCCGTACTCGACGCGCTGCCCGAGCCGGGCATGCTCGGCGGCACCGCCGCACGCGGCCGGGAAAACTCGGTCGCCACCGACGCCATCGCCGCTCACCTCGCCGCCGACGGTGTGGCCGAGGCCGACGTCATCACCGATGCGGTCACCGCGCTCCGGGTCGCCATCGCGGAGACTCCTCGGCGGGGCACCACCGCCAACAAGGCCCTCACCTCCGCAGCGGCGGAGACCGTGCGACAGGCCGTGGCGGCCGTACGCGCCTGCGACGCCGGCTGCGACGCGCTGGTCGCCACCCTGACCGCCCGGGTCGTCAGCACGCCGGCTCCGAGCCGGCGGGCCGGGCGGCGCAGCGCAGGCGAGGCACCGGCGCCGGCCGGCACCGGGCTGCCCGGTCCGGTGCGGGAGCCGGTGCCCAGCTCGGGTCGGCGCAACCGGCACCAGCCGGCGGCGGCCGGCAACGGGCCCGCCAGCCCGCAGCCGATGGGGCCACCGCCGGTCGCGCCGGCACCGGTCGCGCCGCCACCGATGGCGCCGTCACCGGTCACCCCCTCCTCCGCGCCGCCGCTGTCGCCGGCCGCCACGCTCTCCATGCCGGTCGTGCCGGTCTCCGGGCCGCCCCGGGAGCCGCGTTCGACCGCGCCCTCCTCCGCGCCGCCGGCCTACCAGGCCGACACGATGGCGAACCGGCCGGTTTCCGCGCCGCCGCCCCCGCCGCCCGGGATGACGCCGATCCCACCGACGCAGCGCGGGTCGATCCCGCCCGCCGAGGCCGGTGAACCCTTCCGGGCCACCCTGACCACCGCCGCCATCAACAGCGCCCGCAACGAGCGGCGGCCGACGCCGATCACGCCGCGGCCGAAGACCAACGGGGACAGCTCGACGCGTCCGGGCACGATCTCCGCCGCCGGCCTGACCGTGTCGGTGCCGGCGGCCCGGCCCGAGCCGACGGCACCGCCCGGTTCCCGGGCCAACTGGCCGCTGGTCAACTCCGGCGAGGAGCAGGACGACCGGGCGAGTGGGTCGGGATACCCCGGCTACCCGGGTGGGCAGTCGGGTGAGCGGGACGCCCCGGTCAGCGCGGCGCCCGCCGACGGGCGGGTGACCCCGCCCTGGCAGGCGGACGACCTGCCCCCCGAGCCGCCGACGCTGCGCCTCGTCGAGCCGGCGCCGCTGGCCGACCGGCCCCGGCACAACGGACTTCCCGCCGACAACCCGCCGCTGCGCCTGGTGGACCGGGAGGAACCGGCGGCCCGCGCCGGGTCGGCCCTGCCCCGCCGCGGTACTGAGCCGAGCACGCCCCCGGTCTCCGACGAGGGTGACGGCGACCTGCTGATCTTCGCGGCGGCCAGGTCGGCCTGGTTCACCGGTCAGTCCGAGGAGACCGAGGTGGAGTGGTCGTCGACGGCCGACAGTGGTTGGCGGGCCGCCGAGCAGGCGTCCCGGCCCTCGGTCGGCGCCTCGACCAACGCCGGCCTGCCCAAGCGGGTGCCGCAGGCCAACCTGGTGCCCGGCTCGCCACTGCGGGACGAGCGCCCGCTGCGGATCGTCCGTGACGCGGCCCGGATCGCCGAGCACACCACGGGTTACTTCCGGGGCTGGCGGCGCGGCCAGGAGATCGGCGGCTACGCCGTGGGTGGCCGGCCGGGCCGGGAGGCCGCTGGAGGCTGGGACTTCAGCCGCGACCCGGACGAGCGGGCCGACAACCTCGACTACGAGTACCGCTCCGCCAGCTACCGCTCCTGATCAACCCGGCATCCGTTCCACCGCGAACCCACACCGGCGGGTCGTCGACCCCGGCCGGTGTGGGTTCTCCGCATCCGCCCAGGGCTGCGCGTGGCTGCTCGTGCACGCTCCGCGCTGCCCGGCCGGCCGGCCGACAATGCCGGTCGGACCGTCCGGTCAGGACCCTTAGGCTGACTGGCCAATCAGCTTCGAACCTATGTCGACCTGGTGTTTCTTCCCACAGTGTGCGGAGTTGACGACTCCTGGGAGGGGCCGCGACCATACCCCGGGACCGTAGGCGACACCTGCGGCCAGCGGATGGAGGGCGACGATGGCCGGACCGGCAGTCGAGGCGTGGACGCTGAGCCGGCGAGGCCTCCTGGCGGCAGCCGCCACCACCCTGCTCGCCGCCTGCGGACGTGACGACCAGAATCCGGTCGGACCGCCCGGACCGGGCGCCCGCGAACTCGTCATCGGCGCCAGCCTCGAACTCACCGGCCCCGGCCAGGCACTGGGCGTCCTCCAGGAACGGGCGCTGAAGATCACGGTCGACAAGCTGAACGAGCAGGGCGTAGCCGTCGGCAACCTGCGCCGCAGCGTCCGGCTGGTGGTCCGGGACAACGCCAGCGAACCACGGCTCGCCGCCCAGCACGCCACCGAACTGGCCACCCGGGAGAACGTGCACGCGCTGATCGGCGGCTGCCTCGCCGAGACCTCCCTGGCGATCATCCCGATCGCGCAGCAGCAGCAGGTGCCGTTCATCTCCTTCGCCGCGGCCGACAACCTCACCGTGCCGCTCGCGCAGCGGACGTACATCTTCAAACTCACGCCGGACGCCCGCGACGTGGCGAGGGCGCTGGCCCCGCTGATTCGCTCGCAGGGCTTCGAACGGGTCGGTCTGCTAGCCGCGCCAGGCGCGCACGGAGATTCGGGCGTACGGGCCCTCACAGCGGCTCTGAAGGCGGTGGACGTCGACCTCGTCAAGGTGACCCGGCTGCCCCGGGCCGAGAACGCCGACTACCGACCGGCGGCCAGAAAGGTTACCGACCCCGACCCCGAGGCCGTGGTCATCTGGGGCACCGCGCCGTTCTCCGGTACGGCGGCCCGGGCGCTGCGGCAGACCGGCTACAAGGGCCGGATCTTCTTCGACGCCGGTGCGGTGGCCGAGGACACCCTGTCGGAGGCGAACGCCTCGGCGGTCGAGGGCGCGTACGTCGTGCACCCCGCCTCGCTGAACAGCTCGTCGCTGACGAACACCTCCACCGCCGGGCTGGACCGGCGGGACTTCGTCTACCGCTACATCCATCTGTACGGCTCGTTCAGCGGCTTCGCACCGTACGGGGCGGACGCGCTGCGACTGATCGTCAACGCGGCCCGGCTCGGCAAGAGCGTCGACCGGGGACGGCTCCGTGCCTACCTGGGTAACCAGATCACCGAGGGGATCGCCGGGGCGTACTCGTTCGCGCCGATCCGGCACGGCGGGATGGAGCCGGACTCGCTCGGCGTCTTCACCGTGGTCTCCGGCTCCTGGAGCCGGGTTTCCTGACGCTCCGCCGCAGCGGTCACCGGGCCCGGCGGCCTACCGTCTCCGCCACGGCTCCCCGTGACGGCTCTCCGATGCGGCGCGCGCCCCGCCCTGGCCCTCACGGCGACGCCAGAAGGCAGCACGGCGCGAGGACGACTCCACGATCATTATCCGAAGGCGACGGTCACCGTCCGAAGGCGACGGCGAGCGTCCGAGGGCGACGGTCAGTCTCCCGATGCGAGGCGACCATGCACCGTCCGATCCGGATGCCGGTCGGCCGGGTCGCTGTGCCGGGCCACCTGCACCGAAGCCCAGCCTGCCGCTCGACCTCACCGCGCCGGCCGAGGAACTCCGCAGCCGGGGTCCGCGCCGTCGCCGCCGGGGAAGACGCGGGCAGCCGCCTACCCGGCACGGGCCGGGCAACCTCGTCGGGCGTGCCGGCCCAGGGCCGGACCGCTACCGACGGGCGACGTGTGCTCGCCGGTCAGGCCGGGGCGACGGCGCGCGAACGCCGCATGGTGAGCACGTACTCGACCAGCGAGATCAGCACGTGCTTGGTCGACTCCCGGTTCCGGGCGTCACACGCGACGACCGGAACGTCGTTCGAGATCGCCAGCGCGTCCCGCACGTCCTGCGGGTCGTGGTACTGCATCCCGTCGAAGCAGTTGATCGCCACGAGGTACGGCAGCCGCCGGTGCTCGAAGAAGTCGATGGCCGCGAAGCAGTCGGCCAGCCGGCGGGTGTCCACCAGGACGACCGCACCGATCGCGCCCCGCACCAGTTCGTCCCACATGAACCAGAACCGCGTCTGGCCCGGGGTGCCGAACAGGTACAGGATGAGATCCCGGTCGATCGAGATCCGACCGAAATCCATCGCGACCGTGGTGGTCGTCTTGCCCGGCACCTGGCGGGTGTCATCGACACCCACCCCAGCCGACGCCATGATCGCTTCGGTGGTCAGCGGCGTGATCTCCGAGACCGAACCGACCAGTGTTGTCTTGCCGACGCCAAAGCCACCGGCGATGACGATCTTCGCCGATGTCACGCGCCCGGCCGTTGGGCGGTGCGACATGTCAGAGCCTGCGAAGTCCACTCAGCACCCTCTCCAGCAGTTCAGTGCCCACCGCGTCGTTTGAGTCGTCCAGAATTGTCGGTTCGTGCACCGCCACCAGGCCATCGGCGGCCATGTCGGCGATCAGGACCCGAGCCACTCCGAGCGGTAACTGCATCCGCGCCGCGATCTCCGCGAGCGACTGCAGCCGACCATCACACAGCGCGGCGATGTATTGATGCTCCCGGCCCTGGCCGCCATTGCCGTTACCGGCGGACCGACCGCGCACCGTCGTCTCGACGAGCGCCTCCAGGGCGATGTCCAGTCTCGGCCTGGTACGACCACGGGTAACGGCATATGGCCTCACCAGCGCGCCCGTCGGCTCGTCGCGTTCAGCCATCATCGCCGTTCACCCCCTTCTCGTCGTACCCGAGACTCAACGCCTGGAGTTCGTCATTGTTCCATTGTCGTCGCACCGGCCAGCGAACCACACCGGCCGGGTACCACCTAGCTCAGCATCCCCGCAGCGGCCCGCGGCTGCGGCGTCAACGCGTCACCCACCCGGTCGACGAGCAGTGCCATCTCATATCCCACCTGCCCGACGTCACAGCTCCGGGCGGCCAGGACCGCGAAGGACGAGCCGTCCGAGATGGACATCAGGAACAGGAAACCATTGTCCATCTCGACCACTGTCTGCAGCACCGCCCCACCCTCGAAGCAGCGCGCCGCGCCCTGGGTGAGGCTGACCAGGCCGGACGCGATCGCGGCGAGTTGATCCGCCCGGTCGCGCGGAAGGTCCCGTGACGACGCCAGGAGCAGGCCGTCCGCGGAGACGGCGATCGCGTGGGCGACGCCGGGCACACGATCGGCGAAGTTGGCCAAGAGCCAACCGAGATCCTGCGTAGATGTCATCCTTCATGCTCCTTCTGGCCGCTTGCGGTCGCGGGGCCCACCCCGGCCTGCGGGGATTGCTGCCCAGCCGGAGTCGCCTCCGGGTTGGTCGACTGGTCGTCCGTCGGGTGCGTGCGGCCACGCTGCACCCCACGGTGGTACGCGGACAAGAGCCCGCGTACCGCCTCCGGCGTACGGCGCTGCACCGAGGTGGTCGGCTTCTCCACGGCTCCGGGCACCAACTGTGCCATCGGTACCCGCTTGGGCAGTCCGGTCTGGGTGGTCTGGCCACCCGACGTCGTGGCAGCTGCCGTAGCCGCCATGGCTGCCCGCCAACCGTCGTCGGCAGCCGTACGCCAGCCGCCGCCCTCGCCCGGCCGACCGGTGCCGTTGGTGACCGGCCCGCTCCCCGGCTGCTGGCCACCGGAACTCGGGCTGTTCACCGTTGCCGCGTTGCCTGTCGTCGGTACGGATCCGACCTGGGCCGCGTCGGGAACGGCGGTGTCCACCGCGACGGCCTGGCCGGTCGCCTGGGAGGCCGCAGCGGCTCCCTGCGGCTGCCCACCGGTCTCTTCCGGCTTCCGGCGGGTGCGGAACCAGGCCGACTCCAGCTCGCGGAAGATCGGCAGTTCCATGGTCTCGTCGGCGAACTTCGGCCGCGCCTCCGCGTTGGCCGCGGCGTCCGCCGCCGGGGGCCGAGCCATCCTGGGCAGCTCGGCGGTCATGTCCAGGGCCGCGGCCAGTCGCTCGGGGACGGGCGGCGCGGTGGCCTCCCGGTCCGGCGTGTTCACCGGCGGCCAGGCCGGTGGTGCGTTGCCCCCCGGAGCCTGCGGCTGCGCGGCCGGCGGCGGCACCGGGATCGGCGCCGGCGGCGGCACGGCCGGCGACGGGTTCAACCCGAACGGTGGTGCGGAGACCGGCGGTTGCGCGGCCGGCGGAGCCGAAACCGGCGGGACCGGCGGTGCGGATACCGGCGGTGGCGCCGTCATCCCGTTCGGCTGCTGATCCGGCGTGGCCGGGCGCTGCCGTGGGATGAACCCGGACATCGTCGTCTCCGCCGAGAGGCCGGCCGGATCCTGCTCGGTGGCCCGCCGCTGCGGCAGCGGCTCGATGTCGTGTCCGTTGGGGGTCCGAGGCGTGAACGGGTCGTTTCCGTTGCGTCCCGCCCGGGCGCCGGTCAGGTCGGACCAGGCCGGCATCTCCCTGGGCTGGCTCGGGGGGCTGCTCTGCCCACCGCCGTTCATCGCCGGCTCGTAGGGTCGGCCGTGCGGAGCGCCGTCGCGGTCGAAGCTCGGACCACGGTCGCCACCGAAGCCGGGGCCGCGGTCACCACCGAAGCCGGGAGCACGGTCCCCGCCGAAGCCAGGGCCACGGTCGCCACCGAAGGTCGGTACCGGCGGCGTGGCCGGACCGCTCTCCAGGGCGAGCGGTGCGCCGAGCGCGGGACGGGCGGAGGGTTCCGGGGCACCCGGGAAACCGCCCGGGTGCTGCGTCCGGCCGGAGAGCGCCCGGGGAATCAGCATCGAGGTGGGCAGCGTGACGTCGGCGACGGTGCCCCGGTCGTGACCGGGCCGCAGCTCGACCTTGACGCCGTGCCGGGACGCCAGCCGGGCGACCACGACCAGACCCATCATCCGGGAGACGGTCACGTCGACGGCGGGCGGCGTGGCGAGCCGCTCGTTGAGGTCCTGTAGCTGCTCGGCGGTGATGCCGATGCCCCGGTCCTCGACGAAGAGCGTCGCCCGGTCACCCACCCGGCGGGCCTCGACCATCACCTGCGAGTCCGGCGGGGAGAAGGCGGTGGCGTTGTCGAAGAGCTCGGCGACCAGGTGCACCAGGTCGTTGACGGCGGCGGCCTGCACCTCGATGTCCCGGTCGACCATGCCGAACTCGATCCGGGTGTAGTGCTCGACCTCGGACTGCGCGGCCCGGAGCACGTCGATCAGTGCCGCCGGCTCGCGCTGCACCCGGGTCGAGTCGGCGCCCGCGAGCACCAGCAGGTTCTCGTCGTTGCGGCGCATCCGGGTGGCCAGGTGGTCGAGCTGGAAGAGCTCGGCCAGCCGGTCCGGGTCCTCCTCGCCCCGCTCCAGCCGGTCCAGGTGACCGATGAGCCGGTCGACCAGGATCTGCGAACGGCGGGCGAGGTTGACGAACATCGTCGCGACCGAGGCCCGCAGTGCGGCCTGCTCGGCGGCGGTCCGGACGGCCTCCAGGTGGACGGCGTTGAACGCCTCGGTCACCTGGCCGAACTCGTCCTTGCTGCGCACCGGCAGTGGCTCGGCGATCTGGTTGGCCAGCTGCACCGGCGACATCTGCGCGGTCATCTGCGGGTCGCGCAGTCGGGACACCGCGTGCGGCAGGCCGTACTGGGCGATGGAGAGCGCGCCGTGCCGCAGCTCCCGCAGCGAGCGGGCCATCGAACGGGCGACCAGGTAGGCGAAGAGCACAGCCAGCAGCAGCATGCTGAGCAGCAGGCCGGTCTCCAGGAAGACCTGGCGCTGCACGTCGTCGCGGAGCGCGCTCGCCTCGGCGAGCACGTCGGAGTCGAGCCGGCCCTCGACCGCACGGATCAGCTGGGCGTTGCCGACCATCGCCGAGTCCCAGTCGTCGGCGTCGAACGGCGCGTCGGACATGCGTTCGTCCGTCCGCCCCCGGATCCAGCCGCCGTAGCTGTCGACCTCGCGCACGTCGGCGCCGGTCACCGTCTCGTCGTAGAAGGCGGACTCGGAGCCGGTCGCGATCGCCTTGAAGGTCTGCAACGCCTGCTGCTGACCGGTCTCGGTGGCGATGTAGTCGGTCTGCAACGCGGCGGTCAGCTCACCGTCGATCAGCGCGCGGTGCACCACGACCCGCCGCATCGACAGGAACTCCTTGCCGCGCGCGTTGGCGGCGGCGGCCCGCATCCGGTCGCTCAGCGAGGCGTCGCCGGCGAGCTGCGAGGCCAGGTCCCGGATGTTGAGCAGGTCGTTGATCAGACCCTCGTACGACTGCGCGGCGTCGGTCAGCTTGAGCTTGGAGTTGATGACCTGGCTGCGGATCCCCGGCAGGTCGGCCAGGCCCTGGTCGATCTGGGCCAGCAGCGCGTCGAAGTTGCCCGGCAGCTCGTCGAGCTGCGCCCGGCGCTCCGAATAGGGCCCCTTGGCCTTGTCGACCTCGGGATGCACCTTGTTGTAGGCGTCGCGGGCTGCCTTCCGGGTGCTCTCGTTCGGCGAGCCGAGCAGCAGTACGGCGCCCGCCCGCTCGTCCTGCAGGTCGTGCACCAGTTCGCCGGAGGTCTGGGCGAGCGTGGCCAGGGTGTGCGCCCGGTTCGCGTCGTCCAACGTCTCCATGTGGTCGACGATGCTGGTCGTACCGACCACGACGACCGCGATGGTCGGCGCGATCATGATCAGACCCAGCTTCGACCAGATCGGCATGTCGCGCAGCCGGCCGGCGACCGGCCAGCGGAGACGCGACAGGATCGGGCTTGCTGTCTTCGGCCGCTTGCTCACGTCACCGCCTTCCCATCCAGTACCCGGCCAATGGCCCAGGGCACCGCTGATCGACCGACCCGGGCGGGTCGGACCTCCGAGATTCCATCACGCCGCAACTCAAGAAGAAAGCCCAGGTTGTCACCGACTGGAAGCGCATCCGGATGTCCCCGCGATTTGACAGCAGTCTGTCTTTCTGGCGTCACCCAGGGTAGTCACGCATCCTGTCCATGCTCCACTGCCGTCAACCGTCCAGAACCGGCTGGTCACCGCTCGGCCCGGACCCGGAACCCACACCGCAACGTATCGAACGTTACCGGCACGGGAAACCCTACGCCCTCGCGTACGGTGGCTGCGTTCGGCTCCGGTGTCACCGGAAGGCCGGCTCACACGGCGGGGAGAACCATTGCCCGACCGGTCCGCCACGGCAAGGTCGAAGTGCCGGATTACGCGCTCCGTGCGGACCACCGAATGGCCGCCTGGGCAGCCCGGCTGACCGGCCCGGCAGTTTTCCCGGACCAAAAGAGATAGCAGACCGGAAATCGTGCGACAACGCCCCGACTCGGTGGCCGATCCGCACCTGGCCGGATCGGTCCACCCGTCAGGGCAACAGCTTCGCGTACGCCGGCTTGATCACCTCGTTGATGATGGCGAGCCGCTCGTCGAACGGGATGAAGGCGCTCTTCATCGCGTTGATGGTGAACCACTGCAACTCCGGGTAGCCGTAGCCGAACGCCTCGACCAGCAGCGCCATCTCCCGGGACATCGAGGTGCCGCTCATCAGCCGGTTGTCGGTGTTGACGGTGACCCGGAACCGCAGGTCGCGCAGGAGCCCGATCGGATGCTCCGCGATCGACGGCGCGGCACCGGTCTGCACGTTGGACGACGGGCAGAGTTCCAGCGGGATCCGCTTGTCCCGCACGTACGCGGCGAGCCGGCCGAGCACCGGCCGGTCGTCCCCGGGGGTGATGTCGTCGACGATCCGTACCCCGTGCCCCAGCCGGTCGGCGCCGCACCACTGGATCGCCTGCCAGATCGAGGGCAGCCCGAACGCCTCACCGGCGTGGATGGTGAAGTGGAAGTTCTCCCGTTGCAGGTATTCGAAGGCGTCCAGGTGCCGGGTGGGCGGGAAGCCTGCCTCCGCACCGGCGATGTCGAAGCCCACCACACCGGTGTCCCGGTGCCGGACGGCCAGTTCGGCGATCTCCTGGGAACGGGCGGCGTGCCGCATCGCGGTCAGCAGCGTGCCGATCCGGATCGGGTGCCCGTCCGCCGCCGCCTCGGCGGCGCCCTCGGCGAACCCGGCCAGCACCGCCTCCACCACGCCGTCGAGGTCGAGCCCGCGCTCCAGGTGCTGCTCCGGCGCGAACCGCACCTCCGCGTAGACCACCCCGTCGGCGGCGAGGTCCAGGGCACACTCGGCGGCCACCCGGCGCAGCCCCTCGGCCGTCTGCATCACCGCCACGGTGTGCGCGAAGGTCTCCAGGTAGCGCTCGAGCGAGCCCGAGTCCGCCGCCTCCACGAACCACCGGCCGAGCTCCTCCGGATCGGTGGTGGGCAGCGGATGCCCCACCGCCTCGGCGAGTTCGACCACCGTCGCCGGACGCAGCCCACCGTCCAGGTGGTCGTGCAGCAGCGCCTTGGGTACCCGGACGATGTCTTCGTAGCCGATTGCCGCCATGCCCCGACCCTAGTTGCCCGGCCACCCGGACCAGCGCCGCACCACCGGCGGTGTGCCGCCGGTCCCAACCCGGTCCCGCACTATCGTGGCGGGGTGCCACCCGAGGTCCTGCGGCTGCTCCGCTGCCCGGTCTGCGCCCGGCCGCTGGCCGCCGTACCGCCCGCCGGGGCGGTCGCGCTGCGCTGCCCGGTGGGGCACAGCTTCGACCTGGCCCGGCAGGGGTACGTCAACCTCACCGCCGGCCGGGCCACCCACTCCGGGGACAGCGCGGCGATGGTGGCCGCCCGGGACGAGTTCCTGGGCGCCGGCCACTACGACCTGATCTCGACCGCGCTCGCCGACCTGGCCAGGGCGGTCGCCGGGCCGGCACCGCAGACGTACCCGGAACTGGTGGTGGACGCCGGGGCCGGCACCGGCCGGCATCTCGGCGCGGTGCTCGACGCCCTGCCCGCCGCCGTCGGGCTGGCCCTGGACGTCTCCAAGCCGGCGCTGCGCCGGGCCGCCCGGGCCCATCCCCGGGCCGGTGCCGCGCTCTGCGACACGTGGCGCGGCCTGCCGCTGGCCGACGGCGCCGCCGGGCTGCTGTTGAACGTCTTCGCCCCGCGCAACGGGCCGGAGTTCCGCCGGGTGCTCCGGGGCGACGGCGCGCTGCTGGTGGTCACGCCGACCGCCGAGCACCTCGGCGAACTCGTCGACCGGCTCGGCCTGCTCCGGGTCGACCCGGCCAAGGAGGCCCGGGTCGCCGGCAGCCTGGCCGAGCACTTCGCGCCGGGCCCGACGGCGGTGCACCGGGCCACCCTCCGGCTCGACCGGACCGGGATCCGCACCCTGGTCGGGATGGGCCCGAGCGCCTGGCACGCCGACCCGGCCCGGCTCGACCGGCGGATCGACGAACTCCCGGAACCGGCCACGGTGACCGTGGCGGTCCAGGTGACCGCCCACCACCCCCGCTGAGCGCCGACCGGACGGTCGGACGGAGCCGGCGGGTCAGGTGGAGAGGTCGACCTCCTCCCAGCCGGCGGGCGGGTCGTGGAACGGGCCGTGGAACACCACCGCCCACTCCAGCGCCCACCGCCGCTGGCCGATCGCGTTGCTGTCGATCATCCCCGGTAGTTGCAGCCCCGACTGCTCGGCCTCCAGGTAACCCCAGTCCAGGCAGTAGTAGAAGTCGAGCACCACGGCGACCTCGGCCGCGTCCCGGGGCGCCGCCAGGGTGCGGGAGCGCCACTGGCTGAAGGTCTCCCCCGCCGCCAGGTTGGGCAGCCGCTCCATCAGCCGCTCGTCGCTGGGCTCCGTCGGGTCCAGGTGCCGGCTCAGCCCGAGTACCCAGGCCAGCGCGAAGACCGCGTCGTGGTGCAGTACGAACGACCGGTGGTCTCCGCGGCTGCCCATCACGAACTGCCACTCCGGCGGTGTCACCGCCTCCACCAGGTGCGAGCCGAGCAGCCAGCTCATCCCCGCCTCCGGCGGCATGCCGAAGCAGCGTGCCAGCACCAGGTGCAGTACGGCGGTCCGGGCCTCGATCTCGGCGGTGGGTCGCAGCTCGACCGCGTCACCCGGCTCCCAGACCAGCGGAAACTGCTCCGGTGGCACCGGCAGCCCCAACCGCTGCAACTCGGTCACGTTGGCGGCCCGGACCGCCTGCGGGTCGGGAGCGGATACGGTCACAGCCTGGTTTCCCGTCACGTCGGAGTCGCGTCGGGCGCGCACGGCACCCACGACACCGGGTGCGGTGTGGCCCGTCGTCGAGCCGACCGCGCACCCGGTGCTACCCCCCGGCGACGGAGGATAGCCGGTCGGCACTCCGTACACCATGGGCGCCCGGCGTGGCAGGCGCGGCGGTGGAAGCTGACCGGCACGAGCCCGTTCCCGCCCGGCGGGCGGCTATCCGATCCGGTCGATGACCAGGGCCGGCAGGGTCGGCGGTTCGGCCGAGATCGACACCGCCTCGGCGGCGACGGCGCGCGCCGCCGGGATCCGCCCCGGGTCGTCGGCCCGCAGCTCGTAGAGCGGATCACCGGCGCGTACCGGATCTCCCGGCCTGCGGTGCAGCAGCACCCCGGCCCCGGCGCTGACCGGGTCCTCCTTGCGGGCCCGTCCCGCGCCGAGCCGCCACGCCGCGATCCCGATCCCGTACGCGTCGACGGCGGCGAGGTAGCCGTCCCGGTCCGCCCGGACGACCTCTGCCTCCGGGGCGACCGGCAGCGGGGCGTCCGGGTCCCCGCCCTGGGCCCGGATCATCGCCCGCCAGACGTCCATGGCGCGGCCGTCCCGCAGCGCCCGCTCCGGGTCGGCGTCCGGCAGCCCGGCCGCCACCAGCATCTCCCGGGCCAACTCGAGGGTCAGCTCCAGCACGTCGGCCGGCCCGCCACCGGCCAGCACCTCGACCGACTCGGCCACCTCGACCGCGTTGCCCACGGCCAGTCCCAGCGGCGTCGACATGTCGGTCAGCAGGGCGACCGTCCGCACCCCGTGCGCGCCGCCCAGCTCCACCATGGTCCGGGCCAGTTCCCGGGCGTCCGCCTCCGACTTCATGAACGCGCCCGAGCCGACCTTGACGTCCAGCACCAGCGCTCCGGTACCCTCCGCGATCTTCTTGCTCATGATCGAGCTGGCGATCAGCGGGATGGCCTCCACGGTGCCGGTGACGTCGCGCAGCGCGTAGAGCTTGCGGTCGGCCGGCGCCAGCCGTTCACCGGCCGCGCAGATCACCGCACCGACCTCGTCCAACTGGGCGATGAACTCGTCGTTGCCCAGCGCGGCCCGCCACCCCGGGATCGACTCCAGCTTGTCCAGCGTCCCGCCGGTGTGCCCCAGGCCGCGCCCGGAGAGCTGCGGTACCGCCGCACCGCACGCCGCCACCAGCGGCGTGAGCGGCAGCGTGATCTTGTCGCCGACCCCGCCCGTGGAGTGCTTGTCCACGGTCGGCCGGCGTACCCCGGAGAGGTCCAGCCGGTCTCCGCTGGCGATCATCGCGGCCGTCCAGCGGGCGATCTCAGCCGGGGTCATGCCGCGCAGCAGGATCGCCATCGCCAGCGCCGACATCTGCTCGTCGGCGACCCGCCCCCGGGTGTACGCGTCGACCACCCAGTCGATCTGCTCGTCGGAGAGCGTCCCACCGTCCCGCTTCGCCCGGATCACGTCGACCGCGGCCAACCCACCCACAGCTTCCTCTTCCCCACTTGCCTGTCGAAACGCCGGCCCGTCGGAACCCGGCCTGGGTAACCCCGGACCGGACTCAGCCAGCCCACCGCTGCGGGATCTCGGCCGGCGGCTCCGCCTCGCCCGCCCAGAACATCGCCCCGTCGGCGTCGACCACCACCACCCGGGGCGTACGCGCCTGTCCCCAGCTCACCGCCTCGGCCGGGTCGTCCCAGCTCGGGGCCTCCTCGAGTACTCCGGTCTGCGCCCCCTCGGCGTCCCCGGCGGCCCGCTCCCAGTAGCCGGTCCAGACCTGCCGGCCGCCCGAGACGTCCGGGTGCACGAAGACGGTCCCCCGGCCCCGCCACGCGGCCAGCGCCTCCGGCACCGCCGGCACCTTCACCGACGTCGCGATGGCCTCCAGATCCTCCACCCCGAACGCGTGCGGCAGCAGCTCGGCCATCCGCAGCGGTACCGGATCCGCCTCGATCAGGCACTCCGGTCCGCCGTTCTCCCAGAGGAGTTGCCGGCACCGCCCGCACGGCATCAGCGGCTCGCCGGTCGCCCCCACGCAGGACAGCGCGACCAGCCGGCCCCCGCCCGAGGCGTGCAGCGCCGACACCACGCCGCACTCGGCGCAGAGCGTCACGCCGTAGCCGGCGTTCTCGACGTTGCAGCCGACCACCACCCGGCCGTCGTCCACCAGCGCCGCCGCCCCGACCGGGAAGTTCGAGTACGGCGCGTACGCGTGCCGCATCACGTCGGTCGCGGCGGCCCGCAGCTTCGCCCAGTCAATCTCCATCGTCACGCCCCCATCCTGCCCCGCCGCTGGTCAGCCCTTGATGTAGGGCTTGCCGTCGGCGGCCGGCGCCCGCACCTTGCCGACCAGGCCGGCCACGGCCAGCAGCGTGGCGAGGTACGGCAGCATCGCCAGGAACTCGCTCGGGATGCTGCTGTCGATCGCGCCCAGATAGGTGCCGAGCTGGTCGGCGAAGCCGAAGAAGAGCGCCGCCAGCAGGGCACCGGTCGGACTCCACCGCCCGAAGATCAGGGCCGCCAGCGCGATGAAGCCCTTGCCGCCGATCATGTTCTTGCTGAAGGTGTAGAGCGCCAGCGTGTAGGAGGCGCCGCCCAGCCCGGCGACCATGCCGGCGAGCAGCACGTTGCGGTAGCGCAGCGCCAGCACCTTCACCCCGAGGGTGTCGGCGGCGGTCGGGTGCTCACCCACCGAGCGGGTCCGCAGCCCCCACCTCGTACGGAACAGCGCGACGTGGATCACCACCACCAGGATCAGCGCCAGGTAGAGGAAGATGTTGCCCCGGAACAGCGCCGGCCCGAGCACCGGGATGTCGGACAGCACCGGGATGGGCCACGCCTCGAACCTCGGCGGCTGGTTGTACTTGGCCGCCTCCGGCTGCATCAGCCGCTCGTAGAGGAATCCGGTCAGGCCGACCGCGAAGAGGTTGAGCACGATACCCATCACCACCTGGTCGACCAGGTAGCGGATGGTGAAGACCGCCAGCAGCAGCGAGATCAGCGCCCCGCCCAGCGCCGCCGCGATCAGCCCGATCCAGGCGCTGGCCGCGATGGTGCCGACCAGGGCACCGGCGAAGGCGCCCATCAGCAGTTGGCCCTCGATCGCCACGTTCACCACGCCGGAGCGCTCGCAGAGCACCCCGGCCAGGGCGCCGAAGATCAGCGGCAGGGCCAGGATGAAGGTACCCCGGACGATGTTGACCAGCGGCATGAAGTTCTGCCCGGCCGGCGCGGCCGACACCTGCCAGCAGAGGAAGGAGAGCACCACTCCGACCACCGCCGCGCCGAGCAGCGGCACGAACCAGCGCTTCGGCAGCCCGGACAGCAGCGCCGCGCCGGCCGCCGCCGCGACCAGCCCGAACAGGATCGCCCCGACGGTACCGTCGATGGCCAGCGCCGCACCGCCGGCATCCTCGCTGAGGGTGAACCGCGCGTCCTCGCCGGTGGCCAGCGCACCGAAGAGCACCGCCGCGACCAGCCCGAGCAGTACGGCACCGGCGCCGACCCTGCGGTCCCGGGTCCAGAAGCCCGGCCGTACGGTGACGGCGAGTTCCTCGGCAGTAAGGGTTGACATCTGTGGCTACCAGCCCTTCGCCATGCTCGTGGACAACCTCGCGGCCCGGGCGGCCCGGAGCGCGAAGATCGCCTTCACCAGTGCCGGCGCGGCGATGAAGATGACGATCAGCGCCTGGAGCACGGTGACCAGTTCCAGGGAGATGCTGGCGTACGACTGCATCCGGTTGCCGCCGGCCTGGAGCGCCCCGAAGAGCAGGGCGGCGAGCGCGACTCCCCACGGCTTCACCCGGCCGAGCAGTGCCACCAGGATGCCGTCGAAGCCGATCTGGGCGACCACCAGCGGGGTGAGCGCGGTGGCGGTGGTCCCGAGCACCATGTTCGCGCCGCCCAGCCCGGAGAGCGCCCCGGCGATCACCATCACCAGCACGTACGTCCGGCCGACGCTGATCCCCGCGGTCCGCGCCGCGTCCGGGTTGGCGCCGACCGCGCGCAGCTCGAAGCCGAAGGTGGAGCGGTTGAGCAGCCAGCCGACCGCCCAGGTGACTGCGACCGCCAGCACGATGCCGAGGTGTACCCGCAGGTCGCTGCCGAGCAGCCGGGGCAGTTGGGCCGAGCCGTCCACCGGCCGGCTGATCGCGTCCGTCCGGTTCGGATCGTGTACGCCGTTCTGCACGATGATCCAGGCCAGGAAGGAGATCGCGACGTAGTTGAGCATGATCGTGGTGATCACCTCGTGCGCACCGGTACGCGCCTTCAGGAAGCCGGGGACGAAGCCCCAGATCGCCCCGCCCAGCGCGCCGGCCAGCACCGCCACGATCAGGTGCAGCACCGGCGGCAGTGGCAGCAGGAAGCCGGCCAGCGCGGCCAGGATCACCCCGATGGTGGCCTGCCCCTGCGCGCCGATGTTGAACAGGCCGCCCCGGAAGGCGAGCGAGACGCCCAACCCGGTGAAGACCAGCGGGGCGGCGTAGGTCAGCGTCTCCGAGATCGGCGCGAAGACCGGCTGCCAGCCGCCGGTGCCGTTCGCCCAGGCCTGCACGGCCGCCGGGTCGAAGACCGCGCCCTTGAACAGGTTCGCGTACGCGTCGCTGACAACGGCCCAGCTGGAGTTGAGCGCGTCGGAGGGCTGGGCGGTGAAGTAACCCCAGGTGGCGAGCACGTCCGGGTCGGAGACGACGATCAGTACCGCACCGATCAGCGTGGCCAGCACGATCGCCAGCACGGTGACCGTGAGGGTGTTGGCCGCCCAGAGGTTGTGCACGAACGACCGGAGCAGTTGCCGCCCGCCGCCGTCCCGGTCGGTCAGCGCGTCCCCGGGCCCGCCCGGCGCAGCCCCGGAATCGGCCGGCGACGTACCGTCGGAATCGGCCGCACCGGCTGCGGTGCCGGCGCCGGACGGATCGGCCGGGCCGACCGTGGTCACCGGCTCGGCACCGGGCCGCTGCCCGGCCGGAGACTTCTCCGGCGAGGGCGACCCGGGCTCGTTCACGTCGGTCATCGGGTTTCCTCGCTACCAGCGACGTCGGGAGCCGGGGTCGCCGGCCCGTCGGGGGTTGCGTTCTCTGCGGTGCCGGCTGTCCCGGCGGTGCCGTCCGGTGCGGGGTCGGTGATGCCGGCCATCAGCAGGCCGATCTCCTCGCGCGGGGTGTCCGGCCCGACGACGCCGAGGATCCGGCCCCGGTACATCACCGCGATCCGGTCGGCCAGCCCGATCACCTCGTCCAGCTCGCTGGAGATCAGGAGTACGGCGGTGCCGATGTCCCGCTCGTGGATGATCCGGCGGTGGATGAACTCGATCGAGCCGACGTCCACGCCCCGGGTCGGCTGGGCGGCCACGAAGAGCTTGAGCGGCCGGGACATCTCCCGAGCGATGATCACCTTCTGCTGGTTGCCGCCGGAGAGCGTGCCGACGGCCGCCTCCGCCGACGAGGTGCGTACGTCGAACTCGGGGATCCGCTCCCGGGCCGAGGCGGTGATCGCGTCCGGCCGGAGCACCAGACCGGAGCCGAACGGCGGTTGGTCGTAGATGTCCAGCACCAGGTTCTCGGCGACGCTGAACTCCTTGACCAGCCCGTCGACGCTGCGGTCCTCGGGGACGTAGCCGACGCCGGCCCGCAGCACCCGCTTGGTCGGCCAGCCGTCGATGCGCTGACCGGCCAGGCTCACCGTGCCGTGCAGTACCGGACGCAGCCCCATCAGCGCCTCGATCAGCTCGGTCTGGCCGTTGCCCTGCACACCGGCGATGCCGAGCACCTCACCGGCGCGTACGGTCAGGTCGACGCCGTCGACCGCCCGCACCGAACGCTCGTCGTCGACGACGAGTCCCTCGACCTCCAACACCGGTTCGCCCGGCGCGGCGGCGGCCTTCTGCACGGTCAGGTTGACCGTGCGCCCGACCATCAGCGCGGCCAGCTCGTCCTCGCTGGCGCTCGGGCTGGCGGTGCCGACGGTCCGGCCCCGGCGGATCACGGTGATCCGGTCGGCGATCGCCTTGACCTCTTTGAGCTTGTGCGTGATGAAGACGATCGACTTGCCGGACTCCTTGAGCGACCGCATGATCCCGAGCAGTTCCTCGGTCTCCTGGGGGGTCAGCACGGCGGTCGGCTCGTCCAGGATGAGCAGGTCGACGTCCCGGGTCAGTGCCTTGAGGATCTCGACCCGCTGCTGCACGCCGACCGGCAGGTCCTCGACCACCGCGTCCGGGTCGACCCGCAGGTTGTAGCGGCCGGACACCTCGGTCACCTGGCGACGGGCCCGCCGCCGGTCGAGGAAGCCGGCGATGCCGCCCCGGACCTGCTCGGCGCCGAGCATGACGTTCTCGGCCACGGTGAAGACCGGGACCAGCATGAAGTGCTGGTGCACCATGCCGATGCCGGCCGCGATGGCGTCGCCGGGGCCCTTGGCCTTCAGCGGCCTGCCGTCGACCAACACCTCGCCCTCGTCGGGCTGGAGCAGGCCGTACAGCACGTTCATCAGGGTGGACTTGCCCGCGCCGTTCTCACCGAGCAGCGCGTGAATCTCTCCGGGCTCCACCGTCAGGTCGATGTGGTCGTTGGCGACCAGCTCACCGAACCGCTTGGTGATGCCGCGCAGTTCGAGTCTCAGCGCAACCTCCTGGAGTGCGGGCGATGGTGCAGCCTAGCTGCTGCTCGGACCGGGTCGACAGGGTCTCATCCGTCGATCACCGCGGGCTGTTCGGCCCGCCCGGGCCGGTCTGTCGGCCCGCTCCGACGGCGTGAAAACCGGCCGCCCCGATCATCGCGGAGATATGTCTCCAGGACGATCGGAGCGACCGGATCCTCGGCGTCGGAGCCGTACCGGTCGGGGGGCCCCCCCCCCCCCGCGGGGGGGCCGGGGGGGGGCGGGGGGGGGGGGGGGGGGGGGGGGGTTGGGC